>JAFZDQ010000059.1 GCA_017561085.1 Lachnospiraceae bacterium | reverse complement strand
TTCAGATTGCCAGGGATTATTTCCCCATCGGTACGGGGTTTGGCACCTTTGCATCGAACTATGCCAAAATTCATTATTCCCCCGTGTATTATCTGTACGGAATTGCAGAAAACGGACAGTTGAGCGCGGACTCTAAAAAGTATTTAACGGATTTGTTCTGGCCGGTTTTATTTGGCGAGACAGGGGTTTTAGGCACGATTCTTTACAGCGCACTGATTATTTTACTGTTTATGCAGGTTCAGAGAGTATTCTTTTACCACAAGAAAAAATATCTGTTACTGATATTTATGTATGTATTTATGCTCATGACAACCTTTACGGAGGCCGGATTTATGCAGCCGATGATTATGGTGTTTGCCTTTATTATGGGCATTGTTCTGGAAGAATATGAAGAAAAGCGAAAGCAAAAAATGAAATACTTTGAGGAATAAATGCGTTCAAAAAATAGTATTTCAAAATGGAGACTGATATGAAAATTGCAATGATTGGGCAAAAAGGAATACCGTCCAGAGCAGGCGGTGTGGAAATACATGTAGAAGAGCTTGCGGCCGGTTTGGTGGAAAACGGGCATCAGGTGGATGTATATTGCCGTAAATACTATTGTAAAAACAGAGTAAGTGAACATAGAGGGATTCGGTTATTCTATATTCCCACAATTTCCACGAAGCATTTGGATGCAATTATTTATACTTTTTTTGCAACCGTGAAGGCGTTAGGCAGGGGATATGATGTATTCCATTATCATGCCTGCGGTCCTTCCAGCTTATGCTGGATTCCGAAGCTGTTCGGGAAAAAGGTGGTTTGTACGACCCACGGACTTGACTGGAAAAGAGCCAAATGGGGAGCCATCGGACAGGAATATCTGAAGTTCGGAGAAAAGATCATCAGCAAATATGCGGATGAGATTATTGTATTAAATGACCCCATGAAGGAATATTTTGCGGAAACTTACCAAAGGGAGAGTAATGTAATTCCTAACGGCGTGGAGCCTCAGGAAATACGGGAGCCGGAAATCATCACGGAAAAATGGGGCCTTGAAAAGGAATCCTATATTCTGTTTTTGGGAAGACTGGTTCCGGAAAAGGGTGTCCACTATTTGATTGAAGCTTACCGGAAGCTTAAAACAGATAAAAAATTAGTAATTGCCGGCGGCAGCAGCCATTCCGATGATTATGTGGAACGTCTTGCGGCCATGTCCATTGATCATGACAATATTATTATGACAGGAGCGGTTAGCGGACAAACCCTGGAAGAATTATATTCCAATGCATTTATTTATGTATTGCCTTCGGATGTGGAAGGTCTGCCGATCAGTTTGCTTGAGGCCATGAGTTATAAGCGGTGCTGTCTCATTAGTGATATTAAGGAAAATGCCACAACGGGAGACGGTAAGGCGCTGGAATTTAAGCACGGTGATGTGCAGGATTTATTTGAAAAACTGCGTGAAATTGATCAAATGCCTGTGGAAGCAGTGAGAAAAATCGGCGAGGAAGCCAATGAATATGTTCTTTTGACCTACCGCTGGAAAAATGTAGTGGATAAAACCTGCCGGGTTTATGAGAAAATTGTTGGCGAAAAATAATTCCTAAGTTGCATAAGCGGATGCAGAAGGAGAAAATACGTGTCATTTATATCCGTATATTTTGTGATTTACGTTTTTATTGTGAATATTGTTTATTACAGTGTGCCGGTAAAATACCGGAAAGCCGTGCTGCTTTCAGCAAGTATTCTTTATATCCTGCTGTATTCTAAGCTTGCGGCAGTTCTGATGCTTGCAGCAATTGTGTTAAGTTACGGCTATGGCAGGTGTTTTTACGGTAACGCTGCGTGGTGTAAGAGTAAAGCGGCACTTGCGGTTGTAATTGTGCTTTTACTTATGCCTTTAATCGGAATCCGGGTGCTTTCCGATTTTATAGCACCCATCGGACTTTCCTTTTATACGCTTTCCTTAATCAGCTATGTGTCGGATATTTATCAGAAAAAATATTTACCGGAAAAAAACTTCGGACAATTTCTGTTATTTGCTTCCTTTTTCCCGCAAAGTGTGCAGGGGCCGATTGCCAGGTATGATAAGGTGTCAGGGGAATTGTTTACCCCGCATGTGTTTTGTTACCGGGAATTTACCTTCGGATGGCAGATGGTTTTATGGGGATATTTCCTGAAATTTGTAGTAGCCGATAAAGCCGGTATCATGGTAGATACGGTGTATGCAAACTGTGGGGAATTTCAAGGTGTTTATCTGATTTTTGCTGCGTTTTTATACAGTATCCAGTTATACGCGGACTTTAGCGGTTGTGTAAATATTGCACTGGGTGTGGCGCAGAGCTTCGGGATTTATTTGCAACCGAATTTCAGACAGCCTTATTTGGCGGATTCCGTGCAGGATTTTTGGCGCAGATGGCATATGACGCTGAGTACATGGCTGAGGGATTATGTATATATTCCCCTTGGAGGAAACCGGAAAGGGACCTTCAGAAAGTACGTAAACATACTGATTGTTTTCGGAATCAGCGGTATTTGGCACGGCGTAGGATTAAATTTTCTGGTTTGGGGATTGTGTCACGGCGTTTTTCAGATTGTGGAACGCTTTTGCATCATCAAGAATAAGACTTTTGAAAGAATTAGAACATTTCTGATGGTTACCTTTGCATGGATGTTGTTCCGTGCTGAAAATATGGGACATTTCTTAAGTATGCTGAAAAATATGTTTGCTACCTTTAATCCGGAAGCAATTCTTGACGGGGATTTATACTACCGGATGGGACTGACGCGTCTGCAGACGCTGCCCTTGATTTTGGGAATTGTGTTACTGTTTGTGACGGATTATGTTCATGAAAAAAAGAAAATCAGCATCCGGGAAAAAATAGCAAAAGCGCCGATGCCGGTAAGGTGGGCAGTGTTTTTGCTGGGAATTATGATTACGCTTGTTTTGGGGACCTACGGTCCTGCCTATGCGGAAAATCAATTTATTTACGGGAAATTTTAACAAAGTGCAGAGGGGTTAATCCATATGGAAAAGATGCCGAAGTGGCAGGCAGTGCTGCGAATAGCCGGATTTATCGGTTGTGTATTTTTACTGACCTGTATGGTAACGATGATTTTAAAACCCAAACGGTTAGACGCTCCTTATGATAATACCGGTAAGGTGCGGGGATTTTATATGGAAGAAGCAAATAGTCTGGACTTGGTATTTATCGGTTCCAGTCAGGTGTTTTCTACCATCATGCCGTCTGTTCTTGAAGAAGAGACAGGGCTTTCTTCTTATGTATTTGCAGGAAATGAGCAACCTTTCAGCATTTCCTATTATTACATTATGGAGGCATTAAAATATCAAAACCCCAAGGCAATTGTATTGGAGACAACCTTTTGTAATTGGGGAGATATGCCCAGGGATGCGGTTGTTCGAATAAACTTTGATGATATGCGTTGGGGGAAAGCAAAATGCCTCGGTATCCTGAATAATACAGAACCGCAAAATTGGGAGTATTTCTTTTTTGAATTGTCCAAATACCATTCCCGCTGGGATGCGTTAAATGCGCGGGATTTGGCAATAAAGGATGCCTACTTTACCAAGAACGAAACGAAAGGCTGGTCTTTCTACGAAAAAAGTGATGACCCGGCAAAGCAATACGGAAAAACCGTTAAAGAAGAGGTTTTAAATTGCACGCAGCGTAAGGAATTGGATGAAAATGCATTAAAGTGGCTTTCAAAAATTGCAGCATTATGTAAAGAGGAAGAGGTGCAGCTGATTTTACTAAAGACACCCAATGACGGTGAAATTATCTGTCCTTCCGGCGGGGAAAGCGACGAAGAAGCAATTGAATATATAGACGGAATGGCATATTATAATAGTTTAGGGGATTATGCAAAGGAAGAGGGAATTCCGTTTCTGAATATGAATATGGTGATGCCCGGAACAAACCATAATGATGCGGAAAATGCAAGAAAGGCGACTTCCTATTTCGGGAAATGGGTACAGGACTATCTTGAATAGGGAGAAACAACGGTAAAAGCTGGAGGCTTAAGAATGATAAAAAAACTGAACTATATTTTTTCAAAAAAAGAAAAGATCAAAATCTTTATACTGATGGTAATTGTGGTAATCGGCAGTTTTCTTGAACTACTGGCGGTGTCCATTTTTTCCCCGTTTATTGATTTGATTATGAATCCGGAATCTCTGGCGGAAAGCAGGATAATGTCCTTTGTATATCATGCTTTTTCCATAGAGGATGCAAGTACCTTTCTGGCGTTGCTTGCGGGTGGGATTATCCTCATTTATATCATTAAAAACGTGTATATTATTTTGGAAAAAAATGCAATTTATAAATTTTCCTACCGTATTCAGAGAACCATATCCACAAGGCTTTTGAAAGCCTATATGAAGGAGCCTTATACCTTTCATTTGAATAATAACATTTCCGTGCTGCAAAGAAGTATGCAGGAGGATACGGACCAGTTTACCAAAGGGATTATCCATATTATGGAAATGCTGGCTGAAGTGTGTGTATGTGTGGCAATCAGTATTTATCTGTATATTACCAGTAAGTCAATTACGCTGATTGTGGCAGGACTTTTATTGATTTGTCTCTTGGTTTTTTCTTATATTTCCAAGAAATACTCCAGTGAATGGGGAAGACAGGGACAGCGTCATAAGTCCAAAATATATCAGTGGATGAACCAGTCCTTAGGCGGAATCAAAGAAATTAAGGTTTTAAACAGGGAAAAAGTATTTATTGATAATTATGATCATTATTTTGGGAAATATGTAAGAGTATTGAGATTAAACCGCTTAATCGGTGTGATTCCCAAATATATTATTGAGATGGTCAGTATGACAGGCCTTCTGCTTGCGATTATCTTTAAGATTTATTTCGGACAAAAGGAAATGGCGGAATTTGTGCCCCAGCTGGCAGTGTTTGCGGTGGCAGCCTTCCGGTTATTGCCCTCAGTGGGAAAAATTAATGAGCATTTATCGGCAGTATTATATGCAATGCCGTCCCTTGATTTAATCTATCATGACCTGGAAGAAATTAACCGGCTGAAGGTGACGGAACAGGCACCGGAAACCGATTGGCAATTCAGGGAAACGGTTGAAATTAAAAATGTAACTTACCGTTATCCGGACGGAGAAACAGCGGTTATCGATAATGCTTCCTTTGAAATCGAAAAAGGAAAGATGGTTGCTTTTGTAGGAGCCTCAGGCGCCGGAAAATCCACAATGGTAGATATTCTCCTCGGAATCTTAGAGCCGCAACACGGAAAGATTTATGCCGACGGCATGGATATTTTCAAGAACCTGCCTACCTGGCAAAAAGAAATCGGCTATATCCCGCAGGTGATTTATCTTTCTGATGATACCATAAGAAATAACGTGGCTTTTGGTATTGAAGAGGATAAGATAGATGAAGCGGCTGTAAAACGTGCATTAGAGCAGGCGCAGCTATTGGAATTTGTGGAAGGTCTTCCGGAAGGTCTGGAAACCTTTGTAGGTGACAGAGGCGTCCGTTTATCCGGCGGACAAAGGCAGAGAATCGGTATTGCCAGGGCGTTATATCATAATCCCGAGGTTTTGGTGCTGGATGAGGCAACCTCCGCGCTGGATAATGATACGGAAACTGCAGTAATGGAGGCAATCGACAAGCTGCAGGGTCAAAAGACGATTTTGATTATTGCCCACAGACTCACGACCATCAAGAATGCGGATGTAGTGTATGAAGTAGGAAACGGTAAGGTTATTAAGAGAGACAAACAGGAAGTGTTAGAGTAAATGAAGCGTTTTGTTAAAGATGTGTTAGCATGGATAGACTATTGTTTATACAGAGCGGGAATAAAAAAGTGTGCAATCAAAGTTTGCTCGGTAGATGAAACCATTGATGAGCTGATTCATACGGGGAAAAGTATGGTGCGTTTCGGAGATGGCGAGATTACCATGATCCGCGGAAAGAGTCTGAAGCTGCAGCAGGTAAATCCGCAGATTATTGAGGAACTGAAGCGGATTGTCGGATATCAGTATGATGATTTGATGGTGACCATACCGAATATTTTCGAGGATTTGTCTGTTTACAGAAAAGAAAGCAGACAGTTCTGGAGAGACCATCTGTTATTTAGCAGAGGCATTTATGAGAAGTATTGTAATGCTTCCCGTATTTACGGAAATACTTCCGTTTCACGGTTTTATTTTACCCTGGAGGATAAAAGTAAGGCAGAAGGCTGGGTTCAGAAAATCCGTGAAATCTGGAAAGATAAAGACGTAGTAGTGGTAGAAGGGGCCCGCACCCATAATGGTGTGGGAAATGACCTTTTAGATACGGCGAGAACGGTAGAGCGTATTATCGGTCCCAGCAGTAATGCCCATGAAAAGCTGGATGAAATTGTTGCGGCTTGTAAGGAATACCCGAAGGACAGGCTGTTTCTGGTCTCCTTAGGCGCGGCAGCCAAGCCTCTTACGGAAAAATTGTTTTTAGAAGGTTATCGCGTCCTGGATATCGGGAATTTGGATATGGAGTACGAGTGGTACTTAAATAAGGCCACAAGCAAAGAGCCGGTAAAGAAGCATTCTGTTGTAGGAATACAGGAGAATGAAGCAGCCGGATATCACGAATATTTAAAGCAGATTCAAAAACGGGTAGAGTAAGCTCTGCCGGGAAAGGGATGGAGCATGTTAGAAGGTCTGTATTATTTGGCAGTCGTACTGCTTCTTTTTTCGAAAGGAATTGGATTATATGACGGAACTGTGGCATTTAAGCTCTTTTTGTTGCCGGCCCTGGTTCTCCTTTGCGGAAAAATATTTCTGACCAAATACAATAAAAAGGAAATCCTTGTAATCGGTGCCTTTCTGGGAGTGGGAGCATTATCCTATCTGTTAACCGGTGAGAAAGGCCTTCTTTTGTATATTCTTTTGCTGGTGGGAATGAAAGGCGTGCCGGTAAAAAGAGTGTTCCAGACGAGCCTTTTGGTATGGAGCATTTCCTTCTTTGGAATTACGTTAAGTTCCCTGTTGCATCTGTATGATACCCCTTTTAAGGTGCACGACAAGCTGGGAATGGGGCATATCTTCAGATGGGGACTGGGCTATGTGCATCCCAACATCCTGCATGTATCCTTTTTTGTGTTGATTATCCTGCTTGGATATTTGATAAAGGAACGGTTTGATTTTAAGGTGTGCTTATTTCTTTTTGCGGCAAATTGCTATGTATTTCTTTACTCCGTAAGTTATGCGGGCTTTGGTATGGTAAGTATTTACCTGATGATGCAGCTGTATTTTAAATACAGGGGCAAGGTGGGAATCCCGGAAAAAATATTTGCTTATGCTGTTTTTCCGATGGCAGCGGCATTATCCTTAATCGGTCCCTTGGTTTTGGAAGGAAAAGCGTATGAGATTATCAACAAGCTTTTAAATAACCGTCTGATTCTGGCGGAAAACTTCTTAAAACCGGAGAACCTGACACCCTTCGGATTCCGGGTCGCTGATTTGGTAACGGCAAATCTGACCATGGATAATGCCTATGTATTTGCATTTATTACTTACGGGTATGTTGTTTTTGCAGGTATTTTTATCGGCTATGAGCTTCTTATGCATCAGCTGTTAAAGCGGAATATGGGAGCGGAAGCCATCCTTACCATTGCGATACTGGGCTATGGTCTGGTGGAACCCTTTTTGTTCAATACCTCTTTAAAGAACGTTTCCGTGTTCCTTTTGGGAGCGGCCCTTTTTGGGGAACTGGAATTAAAAGCAGAGGAGAACTGGTTATTAACCAAATGCTTAGGCCCCGTTGCAGACAGAATCAGACAGGGTATCTCCGGTAAAAAAGGCCGGATGCTTGTTTGCGGTATTCTGGCAGGACTTATTGTAGCAGCTGCTTACGGCATGGCCTCCAAGGTGCCGCAGGCCTATATGGTACAGAGGGCCGACTGTGAGGTTGAGGGGAAGGATTTTAAAACCTTTACAGAGGAATATGTGCAAAATCATCCGGAAATAAGGGTGCTTGATTATGTGGATGAAGATACCTTTATGGAGGTGTTCTCGGGAAATATTGTGAAGCTTGAGCAGATTCGCGGTATGCTTTCGGCCTTTCTTTTGGGAGCGGCCGGGCTGACGGTTCTGCTGTGCGGCTATTATAGTATTCGGAAGAATAGAGGATAGATGGATAGTGAAAACACAATTAGTTAAAACGGGAAGAATGCCGGAAAGAAATGTTGTAGTTGACATTTACAAAGGAATAGGCATTATCCTGATGATGATGGGGCATATCGGTTTTGGCGGATTTGTAGACCATACGATTCATGCATTTCATATGCCCATGTTCTTCTTTGTGTCAGGATTTTTGTTTAAAGAAATAGCGGATAGGAACCTGAAGGGAATTCTTTTGCGGAAAACGCAGTCTCTTTTGGTGCCGTACTTTTTGTTCGGACTGGGGCACTATCTTTTGTGGATGGTATTTCCCGTATTCCGGCAAGGGGAAGTGAATCTGAATCCGTTGTGGCACCTTTTGTGGGAGAACACTACGAAATTGCCGATTGCGGGGGCCTTGTGGTTTTTGACAGCCCTTTTGTGGACCAATGTAATTTTCCTTCTTTTGCGTAAAAAAATAGAAAATGATAAAGAGCTGACGATTTGGATTGTCTTATTGGTTACAGCGGCACATTTGTGCCTGAAAATTTTACCGTTCCGTCTCCCCTGGGCATTGGATGCGGGAATCATCGGTATGGGATTTTTCCTGGCAGGATATCTGCTTCAGAAAAAGAAAGAACATAAGGTAATCAGCCATTTATTACATATGCCTTTGTGGCAGCTGCTTCCGGCGGGGATTGTATGCCTGGTTTTGATTTTGGTAAATGATGATGTCAATATGAGAACCGGACAGTATGCATGCGCGGAATTATTCTGGGTGAATGCCCTTGCTGCTTCCGTGCTGTTATTTGTTTTGGCCGGTTATTTGCAGAAATGGGAAGAAAAGGTGAAACTGCTTGCGGTAGTAAATGTGCTTCTTAAAGAGATAGGGGCCCATGCCATTACATATGTATGTCTGAATCAAATTGTACTATTGGTATGGCAGATGCTTCTTAGCAGGTTTGAAACGGAAGATAATACCCTCGTAAAGCTGGTAATCAGGTGCACGGTTTTGGTACTTTCCGTAGGAACCATAGAGTTTGCGGAGAAGTACTTAAAGATTAGTAAAGTAACGAACATTAGGATAAAAGGGAAAGAATTAGGCAGGTGATTTTGTGAAAGAAACAGGAGATTGTACCTGCAGGAGAGGAGAAATGATGATTACGGATAAAAAGAAAAATCTTTGTCTGGATATTCTTTTTTTTGTTTTTACAGCAATCATATGTATCTGGAATCTGAAGGATATAAATTATGTCAGAGTGGTGGATGACGGTTTTGTTTATTGGGGAATCGGAGCTGCTTTTGCCGGGTATGATTGGAAGGATTTATTGTCCGTATCCCAATATTATGCCTATGGTTACAGTATCTTATTGGTTCCGCTGTTTTGGCTTACCAAACTGGGTGTATCCATGACCGCAATCTATCGGATTGCCATTCTGTTAAATATATTCTTTGTTTGGGGAAATTACCTGCTTTCCTGCAAAATATTGAAGGAACTTGAGGTACGTCTGCCGGATACCGTAAAGCAAATCGCAAGCGGTCTGGTAGCGCTTTATATCGGCAATGTGATACAGATTAATTTCGCCTGGACGGAATGCTGTTTGTACTTTGTCTATTGGCTGATTGTATATCTGATGGTGAAAGTATGCAAAAAGCCGGATTATAAGCACACCTTTTTCCTGCTGCTTAGCCTTGCCTATATTGTTATGATGCATATGAGAGCCGTGGGTGTTGTTATTGCGGCTGCAATGGTTCTTGTACTTTATATTCTTTCGAATTTCAGAAATTTAAATAAAAAGTGGATTGGCTTTGTGCTGATAGAGAGTGCCGTACTTGCGCTCATAACCGCTGTTTTAAAAAAGGCAGTAACTGCATCTGTTTATCTGGGCGGGACAGCAGTGGAATCTACAAACAATGTCAGTGCTAATTTAGAAAAAACCCAATCCCTTTTAAGCGTCAGCGGTATCCTGGATTTGGTTATGAGTATGCTGGGTAAGCTTTATTATGCAGGAACAGCTTCGTTTGTGCTGGCCTTTGTAGGAGCGGCGGTAGCCGTATTTGCCCTTGTTAAAAAGGTACTTCAAAGGTGGAAGGAAAAAGAGAAATTCGGCATTACCGAATGGACCATGCTTTTTGCACTTCTTTCCTTTTTGGGAGAAAACGGAATTTCCGCTATTTTTAAATGCTTCCGCTACTTTAGCGCAGATGCCGTTTCCGCAAGAGGCGATACCATTGTATTTGGCAGGTATTCTGATTTTGTAATCGGGCCCATGATTTTACTGGGGATTTATGCGTTATACCATATCAAAGAATATGGAAAGGAAATCTTTACCGCCTGCCTGTTTTTGGTAGTGTGTGCGGTAAGTGTCCAGTTCCAGTATAATGTTCTTGCCTATTACGGCAGGGATGCTTATACCACCTTCAGGGATAATTCTTCCTATTGGGTGGGTGCATTGTATCAGCAGGATTTGACCTACTTTGCGTATTACGTAGCATTTGTCAGTCTGCTTATTTTCGGTGTGCTTTGTTTTCTGGTTGTACTGAACAAAGAGAAAAAATATTTATACGGAATCGGTTTAACTGTAGTTGCTGTTGCATGGGGCATTGCAGGAATCAAAAATTCTGCGGATTTCATAGAAGAAAAGAAATTTAAGGAAAAGGATGTTGTATCCGTATATAACATTGTAAATGAAACAGACAGCGAAGTGCCGGTATATCTTGCGTACCACAATAACAGAGAAGCATTTATTGATGTGAAGGTATTGCAGTGGATGCTGGGAGAACGTCCCGTTAAGCTGTATGAAATCGGTGAAAATGAACCGGATAACTTAAAGGATGCGGTTATTTTATGTGATTCTTACCAGCCCAGGCGTATGGCAATGCTGAGTGATGATTTTGAGTATCTTTATAATTCGGGGACAATTGCTCTGTTTATGAGCAGGGAAAATCCTTTTTATCAGGAGGTTTCGGCGAAAGCCCTGGAAATGCAGGCTCTGGCAGCCCCGGGCAGTACGAAGCTGAATCTGGCGGATCTTGTTACGGAGTACAGTTATGTCCGTGACAACGGAGATATGTACTATAATTATCAGGCCTCCGGCGGTGCGTATCTGACAGGGGATATGGGCGTAGCCTTAAGTGACGGTACTTATGAATTTGCCATTGATGTCAGAATTAAGGATTGCGTGGCAGGTAGTGATGTGGGATATATAACAATCGGTGATAATCAGGGAAATATTCAGGACACTTATGTAATAAAAGCAGATGATTTTATGAATGCCGCCAGGCAGACAATCCGCGTTCCGGTTGAGATTAAGGGTATTCAGACCCCGTTTATCGGATTTTATACCTATGGGGAAGCAGCCATCCGCATTTTCGATATTTCCTATGAAAAAATCAAGAATAATATGGCATTTTCATCCGAAACCATAGAGCCTTTACTGGTGCAGATTCCGGAGAATGCGCGAATTTGCTATGTGGATACGGACGGCAGCTCTAAGACCGGTTTCCCGGAGTGGCAAAGCGGAAGAATGGAATATTTATCCGTAGATATGATTGGTTATAAAGAAAATTTTGATGCAGATTATTATCTTTTTGAAAAAACGGATGAAGTGATATCCGGGGAAGTCTTTGAAGGAATGGAAGTGTTAAAAGAAGACGAATCCTTTATACTGTTTAAAAATTTTGCCGGTTAGCAGAATAAAAAGGATAAATGAACCAGTTGAAACACAGGGTGTTTTGACATATAATAAGCAGGAAGAAGAAAATAAATACGAATTTTTTGACGATATATGTCAGGAATCAGGAAGGTACAAACGTGAAACTCATTATACAAATTCCCTGTTACAATGAAGCGGAAACTTTGGAAATCGCTTTAAATGATTTGCCCAAGCATATTGACGGGATTGATGAAATTGAATATTTGATTATCAATGACGGCAGTAAGGATAATACCGTAGAGGTGGCGAAGAACTGGGGCGTGCATCATGTAGTGAATTTCAGATGTAACAAGGGGCTTGCCAAAGGCTTTATGGCAGGAATTGATGCCTGTCTTTCGGCAGGAGCAGATATTATCGTCAATACGGATGCTGACAACCAGTATTGTGGAGAGGATATTGCCAAGTTGATTGCACCGATTTTAAACGGTACGGCAGATATCGTAGTGGGAGAACGTCCCATTGATGAAATTGAGCATTTTTCTCCCATTAAGAAGAAATTGCAGCATTTCGGCAGTTGGGTAGTAAGAAAAGCATCTAAGACCAATATTCCGGATGCCCCCAGCGGATTCCGTGCCTACAGCAGAGAAGCCGCTATGCGTCTGAATGTGGTAAATGATTATACCTATACATTGGAAACCATTGTACAAGCCGGCAGAAACCGTATGGCCATTACCAGTGTGCCGATTCGGACCAATCCGGAATTACGTGAGTCCAGATTATTTAAGAGTATGTGGGGATATGTGAAGAAATCCATTCTCACGATTCTGCGTGCATTTATGTGGTACAAGCCTTTATACTGCTTTACCACGGTAGCGCTGATTCCCTCCATTATCGGATTCAGTGTAGGAGTGCGGTTCTTAATCTTTTTCTTTACGGGCAGGGGAAATGGTCACGTACAGTCCCTGATTTTGGCATGTACGCTGCTCATCATCGGATTTATTACCTTTGTAATCGGACTTCTGGCAGATGTGATTGCAGCCAACAGGAAGATTATGGAGGATACCCAGTATCAGATCCGTAAACTCAGGTACGACGGAATGTGTGATCGCAATAAAGAATAAAAGGATTACAAACAAATACCATTAAAAATAAAAAGATGCGGTTAATAGCCGCATCTTTTATTAATAATATATCTTGGTCTTGCTTTGATTTCATCATAAATTCTGGAGATATAATGTCCGATGATTCCTAAGGAAATCATCAGCACACTTCCGATAATCAGTTGCAGAAGGATTACTGTGGTAAAGCCTTCCAGGGCAGCACCGCTGAAGTATTTATACAACGACTGGATGCCGAAAATCAGGGAAAAGATTAAGGTTACCCATCCCATCAGGCTCACAAACTGCATGGGAGCACCGGAGAAAGAGGTAATATTCTTAACGGCGTATTTCACCAGACTAAAGAAGGACCACTTAGAGGTACCTACGGTACGTTCCTGTACTTCAAAATTTACGGTAGCAGTCTTAAAACCAATCCAGGAGGATAAAGCCCGGAAAAAGGGTGTCCGCTCCGGCATCAGAAGCAGTGCGTCTACAGCCTGTCTGTCTAACAGCTTAAAGTCGGAAGCATTGGCCATGTCGATGCCGATGACTTTACTGATGATTCCGTAAAAGCTGCCTGCACAAAAAGCATGGAACCTGCTTTCTTTACCTCTGGAGGATTTTACGCCCTCCACTACTTCGTAGCCCTGCTCCCAGAGACGATACATTTCCACAATCGTCGCAGGCGGGTGCTGTAAATCGCAGTCCATAATGACGCAGCAGGCTCCCTGTGCACTTTCAAGTCCGGCGAAAATAGCGGCTTCCTTACCGAAGTTACGGGAAAAAGAAATTCCCTTTGCCTCCGGATATTCCTTGGAAAGTGCAGCAATCTGTATATAAGTCATATCCTTTGAGCCGTCATCCACAAATAAGATTTCAAAGGGGATGTCCGCCTCTTTAAGGATGTTTTTTACGGTATGAAAGGTGGTAGCTATCATATCCTGCTCGTTATAGGAGGGAATGATAACAGACAGTAAATTATTTTTCACGGTATCCATAAAAACTCCTTGCAATGAACAATCATCAAAATAACACAATAATCATAAATAACACTATGAATAGTATATATGAGAAAAAGCAGTTTGGCAATCTTTGTGTTGGGGAACCTGACAAAAAGAAGGACGCGTTTGGAGTACCGGAAGAAAGATGTGCGCAGGATTTGACGAAAAGACACGAAACGTATAAAATGAAACGAGAGTAAAAGTGTAAATGATTTATCAAATGAGAATCGAGGGAACTATGAAAGCATTAGACATTACCAAAACATATCTGATTACCGGAGCAAGCGGCTTTATCGGCTTTTATCTTGCAAAGGCCCTTCTGGATAAGGGAGCAAGGGTAATCGGTATTGACAATATGAATGATTATTATGAGGTTTCATTAAAGGGAGAACGTCTTTCTGTATTGCAGGGCTATGATAAGTATCAATTTATCAGGGCGGATATTGCGGACAAAGAAGCTGTTATGCAGGTGTTTGCAAAGTACAAACCGCAGATTGTGGTGAATCTGGCAGCGCAGGCGGGCGTCCGCTATAGTATTGACAATCCGGATGCTTATATTCAGTCTAACCTGGTGGGCTTTTTCCATATTCTGGAAGCCTGCAGAAATTATCCCGTAGAGCATCTGGTTTATGCTTCCTCCAGTTCTGTTTACGGCAGCAATAAGAAGATTCCTTTTTCCACAGAGGATCAGGTGGATCATCCCGTGAGTCTGTATGCGGCCACTAAGAAATCCAATGAATTGATGGCATATTCCTACAGTAAGCTTTACGGCATTCCTTTGACGGGCCTTCGGTTCTTTACGGTTTACGGCCCGATGGGAAGACCGGATATGGCATATTTTAAATTTGCCAAAAAGATTATGGCAGGGGATACCATCCAGATTTACAACAACGGCGATATGCGCAGGGATTTTACCTACATTGATGATATCGTAAAAGGGATGGAGAATATCCTTTGTAATCCGCCGGCAGAAGATGAGGACGGTGCCAAATATAAGATTTACAATATCGGAAATAATAAGCCCGAGCAGCTGATGGATTATATTGCAGTTTTAGAGAAGTGCCTGGGCAGGGAAGCTAAGAAGGAATTCTTACCCATGCAGCCGGGAGATGTATATGAGACCTACGCGGATGTGACGGATCTTATGAATGACTTTGACTTTAAGCCTTCCACCACCATTGAGGAGGGGCTTTCGGCCTTTGCAAAGTGGTTCCTTTCCTACTATCGTTTTGATTAGTATTTCAGAAATCCTGAAGAACCTGTTCTAAAATCCTGCAAGGGTGCATAGACTTTTGGTAGAAAAGAAGTTATTAAGATTTTATTAAGGTTCCTGGAAGAAATCTTAAATTGTAAAGAAAAGACTATATTTTTTTCAAAAAAGTGGTATGCTTATACAAACTTACATCGGTTTCTTTGAAAAAATGTAAGCAGTTTTTGGGGAAGAAAGAGGATGATTGAATGAAGAAATTGACTGGAAGAATCGGCGCCTTGCTTTTGGTTGCGGTTATGTGCTTTGCTTTTGCAGGTTGCAGCGTGTTTAAAGAAAAGGATGAAAATGATAATGTGCTGTCCGGAAACGTGGTAATTACGGAAACCGGAGAGGTAATTGAGAAATATCCCCAGCCCGGTGAGGAAAGCGGTGCCCAGACTGTGGAAACACCGGCACCTGCAGCAGAAGGAAAAGACCCTGAAGCACAGGGAGAAAAGCCGGAAGCTGAGGATGCCAAAGAAGAAAACAAAGAAGATACAGAAGAAAAGAAAGAACAGGAAAAAGCTACACCGGAAATCGTGAAAGCGGAAGTAGAGCTTGAGGTTCCGGTGCCGGAGCAGGTAATTTCCGAAGAAGAGGACCAGACCGAGCCGAAAGGACATGAACTTCAGATGGTATTTTTGGGAGACAGTATTTTTGACTCCTACAGAGACGGAACCGGAGTCCCTTACCTGACTTCCGTACAGTTTAATGCGGATGTGTATAACCTGGCAATCGGCGGAACCAGTGCTACACTGGAATCCGGTGAGCCCAATGATAACAGCAAGTGGGATTCACAAAGTCTGGTAGGTGTGGTAAAGGCCATGAAGGGCGAGGTTTCCACAGAATGCTTCGGTCAGAGCAGAACCAGGGAAATTCTGGATAATAAGAGAATTGACTGGTCAGAGACGGACTACTTTATCGTAGAATATGGTATGAATGACTTTTTCAGAGGGGTACCTCTTGATAATTATGACGGAAACTGGTATGACGTGTATACCTATGCCGGAGCACTCCGTTATGCAGCTTCCAATTTAAGCGAAATTGCACCGGATGCGGAGATTATTTTCTGCGGACCCAATTATGCCCAGTTCTTTAAGAACGGTGCCTATATAGGCGATGGCAATACCGTAAATACCGGTTACGGAACCCTTTTTGATTACAAGGGAATTTGCCAGTATGTGGCAGGAGAGTATCATGATCATTTCTTAGATGCGTACTTAGATATCGGCATTAACGGATACACTGCGAAGCAGTACTTAGAGGATGGTGTGCACCTGTCCGCAGAAGGCAGACAGCTTTATGCTGACCACCTTGCTGATAAGATTGCGAAGCTGGAAGAAACCAGAAATAACTAACAAATTTTTAAAAGAAGGAAAAGAGAGAAGACCTGTGGGGAATGAAGCCTGCAGGTTTTCTTTTATTTCCTGCAAATTACCTGTGGAGTAAAAAAAGAAAGGATGCGCTTTATGAGTCACATTTCTTGACCTTATCCTTATATCGTGATACCATTTAAAGGAGTATGCACATACAAATGACAGGTGATTTTTGTGAATAAATTAAGTAAAAAAACAAACTTTATAATTCTGACGGCAGTATTTGTCGGGTAC
This sequence comes from Lachnospiraceae bacterium, assembly GCA_017561085.1. Lineage (GTDB taxonomy): Bacteria > Bacillota > Clostridia > Lachnospirales > Lachnospiraceae > Suilimivivens. The sequence goes on along the minus strand of JAFZDQ010000059.1, from coordinate 20,210 downwards.
CTTGTTTTTAACGGTATTTTACTGACAGGACATGAACTGTGGAGAGACGAAGCGAATGTATGGCTGTTTGCCAGGGATGCGTCGCCCTTGCAGCTTCTGCGGGAGATTAAGTACCAGGGGCATCCCTGCTTGTGGTATTTTATGGTAATGCCCTTTGCCAAAATGGGCTTTCCGTTTCCCACCATCAGTGTGCTGAGCTTTTTGATAATGGCGGCAGCAGCAGGGCTGTTTGTTTATCTTTGTCCCTTTCATCCGGTTACCAAGTTTGTCTGTCTGTTCAGTCCCATGTTTTCTTACTACTATCCGGTAGTGGCGAGAAACTATTGTCTGATTGCACTTTTGTTAATCTGGCTGGCTGTTTTGTATCCGGAGAGAAATAAGCACAGTGTTTTCTATGGGCTTTTGTTGGGGCTTTTGGTACAGTCGGATACCATTGTGATGGCCACCGCCGGACTCATCAGTATGATGTGGCTGTGGGAATGCGTAAGAAAAAGCCTGAAGGAGAAGAATGCAGATGCCTTAAAGACGGGGGCGAAGGGACTTGTGTTTCCGTTTGTCAGCCTGCTTTTCTGGATTGCACAGTTTTATCATGTGTCGGACAGTCCCGAATATCATATGCGGGCACTTTCTGCCAAGGAATTCTTAAGTGAAATCCACAATTTTACATTTCACATATTAAACCGAATGACCGGACAGGGCGTGTTGTTCGGATGGCTGTTAATTGTTTTATTTTTGGCAGCAGGTCTTTTTATCAGTTACGAAAAGAAAAATATATGGCCGATGCTTGTTATGGCAGGTGCCTTTTTGTTTGAGGTAGTATTCAGTATTTTGGTGTATCAGCTTCATATCTGGCATTATATCGCCTTGTGCTTTAGCCTGATTTGGTTTTTGTGGGTGGGCAACAGTGCCAGGATTTTTTCGGAGGCATTGCTGATTTTACTGGGCATTACCATGTTTATGAGGTGGAATGCACCGGAAGAGAATTCCAGCCTTGCAAATGCGCTGACGGGGCTTTATTCCGACGGAATCCATGTGGCGGAATACATGAAAGAGGCAGTTTCGCCGGAGCAAGTGGTGCTTACCACGGATGTTTCGGAGGCCTCCACGGTGCAGGCCTATTTGGGCAAAGAATATGGATTTTACTATGCAGGTACGCTTCAGAAGGAGACCTACGCCAAATATAACGAAGAACAAAGCACGAAAGTGACCTGGGAGAATCTGAAGGAAAATATCGCGGATAAATTCCCCGGAGAGACGGCAGTGTATCTTTTGGTAAGCCCTACAGGCTGCATTGAGGACATTCCCGGTGAAGTACGAAAGAACTGGGATGTTTGTTACCGCACGGAAGGAAAAAGTGCCAGAGGGGAAGAATATACCCTGTACAGGATTGTGTTAGAATAATGCCCGCGTTTAGCAGGAGAGATAGCATGGAAAAAACATTTGACAAAATTATCATAGGTGGTGGCCTTTACGGAATGTACGCAGCGAAATTTTGCGGCGACAGGGGAGAAAAGGTACTTGTACTGGAGTATGACAGGGCACCCTTCCAAAGAGCCACTTATATCAATCAGGCCAGGGTACATATGGGGTATCACTATCCCAGAAGTCTGACCACGGCGGTGAAGTCTGCAGGTTATTTCAGGCGGTTTACGGAGGACTTTGGTTTTTGTATCCATGACAAATTTGATCAGGTGTACGCCACCAGTGAACGGTTTTCCTGGACCAATGCAAGCCAGTTTATGGATTTTTGCAGGGCGGCGGGAATCCGTTGTGATGAAGTGGCAGTAGCCAAATATTTTAAGCCCGGAATGTGTGACGGAGCGTTTTTGACGGAAGAATATACCTATGACGCCAAAATCTTACAGGTGTATTTTGAAGAGAAACTCTCAGATAAGAGGAATGTGACGATTCAGTACGGCGCCAGAATCAAAAGCATTCAAAAGAAATCAGATGTCTATGAGGTTTGGATGGAAGACGGCAGCATGGCAGAGGCTCCTTTTGTACTGAATGCCACCTATGCTTCCGTAAACCAGATTTTAAGCAAAATAGAAGGCATAGAGCCGGAGCTGTTCCAAATTAAGTATGAACTTTGTGAAATTATATTGTGTGAACCCTCTAAGGCGTTAGCGGGAACGGGAATTACGGTAATGGACGGTCCTTTTTTCTCCATTATGCCTTTCGGAAAGACGGGGTTGCATTCCTTAACTTCGGTGACCTTTACGCCCCATGTGACCTCCTATGACAGTACCCCGGGCTTTGCCTGTCAGAAGGACGGCAGCTGCAGTAGGGAAAATCTCGGAAACTGCAGCAGTTGTGCGAATAAACCGGACAGTGCATGGCCCTATATGTCCCATCTGGCGGACAAATATCTGAAAGAGGAATTTGGGTATACCTACAAGGAATCCCTATACTCCATGAAACCGATTTTGAAGTCTTCCGAGGTGGACGATTCCAGACCTACAGCCATTAAGGTATTAAGTGAAGGCCCCACCTTTATCAGTGTGTTATCAGGAAAAATTAACACGGTATATGATTTAGATACGTATTTGCTCTAACAGCAGAGAGGAACTAAAATGAAAGAAAAGAAATTTATATCCGTAGTTGTATATTTGCATAATGCCGGAGACAGTATCCGTACCTTTTTGGAGACGGTGATTTCCCTGTGCAAGGCGCGTTTTGAAGAGTTTGAAATCGTCTGCGTCAACGATGCCAGTACGGATGCAACGGTAGAAGAATTAAAGGAATATCTGGCGCAGAATCCTGCGGGTGCCATGGTAAATGTGATTCATATGAGCTTTTATCAGGGGCTTGAGGCTGCCATGAACGCAGGCCGGGATATTGCCATCGGAGACTTTGTCTACGAATTTGACACTACGGAAGTGGATTATGAGCCGGAGCTTATGATGGAAGTCTATGAAAAGCTGCTTGCGGGCAATGATATTGTGGCAGCCAGGAGCAATGGCAGTGTCAGATTAACCTCGAAGCTTTTTTATGCCCTTTATAACAGAACCAGCTATGCAAAGGGCAAAATCGGACCGGAAACCTTCCGTCTGATTTCCAGAAGAGCTATTAACAGGATTAAATCCATGGGGCAGTATATTCCTTACCGTAAGGCTGTTTATAATAACTGCGGTCTGAATATGGCAACGGTTACTTATGAAAGCACAGGAAAATGCGGAAAGAAAAAGAAAGCGGCTGCGGCAGAGCGGACCGGTCTTGCCATGGATTCCTTTATCTATTTTACAAATGCCTTAGAGCGGGTGTCTGCTGTAATCAGCGGATTGTTCCTGCTTCTGACCGTAGGGATGGGCATCTGGCTTGTGGCAGACTTTTTTAACGCGGATAAACCGGTAGAGGGCTGGCTTTCTACCATGGGCTTTTTGGCACTGGGCTTTTTCGGGGTATTTGTACTTCTGACCATTATCCTGAAGTATTTATCCGTGCTTCTGAATCTGGTATTTAAGCAGCAGCGGTATTTGATTTCAGACATAGAAAAGGTGGTTAACCCGAATGAGCATTAATTTATTATTCCCCGTATTGAATGAAAGACTGCGTCTGGAAAAGGGAATTGAAGGGGCCATGGCTTATTTAAAGGCACATGTAACCATCCCTTATCAGCTTACCATTTTGGACAACGGCTCCGAGGACGAAACCCCGGAAATCGGCATGAGACTGGCGGAGAAATATCCGGAGGTCTCTTATGTCCGCGTGGGCGAAAAGGGCGTGGGCGTCGCCTTCCGTAAAGGAATTGAATTAAATGAATGTGATCTGGTAGGTTATATGGACATTGACCTTTCCACGGATTTAAAATATCTGGGAAAGACCATAGAAGCCTTTGAACAAAGACCGGAGCTTCAGTATGTAAACGGCAGCCGTTTCAGTAAGCAGTCAGATACAAAAGGCCGGAAATGGTACCGCAAAATTACCTCCATGGGACTTGTGATTTTGTTAAAAACCGTGTTTCATATGAAAGCCAGCGATGCGGTGTGCGGCTTTACCTTCCTGCGTAAGGAAGCGGCAGAGCAGCTGGTGAAGGAATGCAGCAGTGACAACGGCTGGTTTTATACCATTGAATTTTTACTCCGCGCGGAGAGAAATGGTATGGTGATTTATGACATGCCCGTAGAGTGGCAGGAGGACTACAACACCACCGTGAAAATCTGGAAAACCATTAAGAATTATCTGGTGCGGATGTATCATTTGAAAAAAGCCTTCCGCAAGGAAGATAAAATGCGTAAAGCAAATAAATAGCGTAAAAAAAGTAATATCATAAAGGAATGAATATGCTGAAAAGAATCGATTTATCAAGGGATTATCAGAAACATAAAGAAGAATATTTAGCGGCCATTGAGGCGGTTTGTGAAAAGACTGCTTTTTCCGGCGGTGCATTTGCGGATAAGTTTGATGAAGAGTTCGCGGCTTATTGCAGTGTGCCTTATGCGGCTGGCGTAAACAACGGAACCAGCGCCCTGCACTGCGCCATGACTGCCCTTTCCATCGGAGAAGGGGATGAGGTAATCGTGCCTGCCAATACGTATATTGCAACTGCCTGGGGTGTGACCTATACGGGTGCCACACCGGTATTTGTGGATTGTACGCCCGATACCTGGGAAATTGACCCGGCGAAAATCGAGGAGAAGATTACCGAACGGACCAAGGCCATTATCGGTGTGCATCTTTACGGACAACCCTTTGAATTTAATAAGGTGAAGGAAATTGCTGACAAATACGGCCTTTTCGTGGTAGAGGATTGTGCCCAGGCCCATGGTGCTTTGTACGAAGGCAAGATGGTAGGGGGATTGGGAGAACTTGGCTGCTTTAGCTTTTATCCCGGTAAAAACCTGTATGCTTTCGGCGAAGGGGGCAGCGTTACCTGCTACAAAAAAGAATATTTTGATACCATTACCACCATGAAAAACCAGGGCTGTCAGGTACGGTATTATCATGATATGATTGGATATAATTACCGTCTGGAGGGCATCCAGGGAGCGGTGCTTAGTGTGAGCCTGAAATATTTGCCGCAGTGGACGGAAAACAGAAAGCGCATCGGTGAGAGATACTTAAAAGAGATTATCAATCCTCTCTTTACCATGCAGGCCCATCCGGAAAATACGGACCCGGTGTACCATTTATTTGTGGTAACGGTGGAAGATCCCGATGATTTGATTGCTTATATGGACGAGAGGGGAATGGAGTGCAACAAGCACTATCCGGTACCCTGTCATTTGCAGAAGGCTTATGCCCATCTGGGTTACAAAGAAGGGGATTGTCCCAATGCGGAATATCTGGCAAGCCACTGTGTGACCCTGCCTTTGTTCCCGGAAATGACGGACGAAGAAGTGACCATGGTAATTGAAGCTTGTAATGCTTATCCCGGGAAATAATTGGTAGGACAGAAGGATAGAAATCTCAGAAGGTTATTGTAGGATGAAAAAAGAAAAGTTTACGATAGATGCTTTTGCAGGAAAATTACAAAATATTTTTACAACCAAATGTATGGCGGTTCTGCTTACGGTGGTTTATGCCGTCAGCCTGATTCCTCTTTTGTGGATTGGTTTTTACAATTATCCCAGTGCGGACGATTATTCCATCGGCAGTGATGCCCACAGGGCGTTTGTGGAAACCGGCAATCTGTTTGCGGTATTATGGGCAGGTATTGAGCGTGCCGTAGAGGACTGGATTACCTGGATGGGGTATTTTACCTCCAACTTTTTGATGGCGGTACCGCCCAGTTCCTTTGGTGAAAGATGGTATGTGCTGACCCCTTTTCTGATGCTGGGGATTCTGACCTTCGGAACGGTTTATCTGCTGAAAGGTATTTTTGTGAAGGTGTTTAAAGCGGATGCTTATGTGAGCCATTGTGTAAGCATGCTGATGCTGTTTGTGACGGTACAATGTATGGTGGGCAGGGTAGAGGCCTTTTATTGGTACAGCGGCGCTGCCAATTATATGTTTGTACACGGGATGTGCATGTTCTTTTACGGCATGCTGATTTCCGGTATTTATGCGGAAGGCAAAAAGAAGATTGCACTCCTTGCGGGGGCAAGTATTTTGGGCTTTTTGGTTGGCGGCGGCAATCAGATGACTGCGTTAAATGCAGCAGTGGTAGTGCTGGTGGCAGCAGGCTTTTTGACGGTATTGAAAAAGTGGAAAGCATACAAGGCGCTGGCTTTTCCCATGGGCTTTTTGCTGCTGGGCTTTGTGTTAAACGTGGCTGCGCCCGGAAACTGGGTTCGTGCAGAAATTTCAAACGGTATGAATCCCGTGAAGGCTGTGCTTGTGTCCTTTTATTACGGACTTGAGTATTGTATCAGCGAGTGGTCCGGCTGGCCGGTACTGCTTTTGGTAATCGCACTGATTCCGCTGTTCTGGCAGATGAGTGCCAAGACGGAATTTAAATTCCCTTATCCCGTGGTGGTTGTTTTATTTGGTTATTGTCTGGTGTCTGCCATGATGACGCCGCCTCTGTTTGCGGTGGGAAATACGGAGGCAGCCCGGTTGAAGGCGGTGACCTTTGCCGTGTATATTCTGGTGCTGACCTTATGTACCGGCTATGTGGTAGGCTGGGCACGTAAAAAGATAGAGCGTCAGGGAATTTTGGCAGGGCAGGATTCTGTGGCGGCGGAGGGCAGATTTGCTGCAAACGGACTTCTTTGTCTGCTTACCTGTCTGCTTGTGTTTGCACTTGCCAGCGCAGTTACGGTCATTCCGGACAATCATTATTTTACCTGGTCTTCTGCAGTGACTGACCTTGCAAACGGCAGTGCCAAAGCTTATGGCGAAGCGAGAAAGGCGCGTCTTGCCATTTATGAAAGCGGGGAGGCGGACGTGGAAGTGGAGAAACTTCCCGCAGAGCCGAAACTGATTTATTTTTCCGATATTAAGCCGGATCCGAAGGATTGGGAGAACAAAGGCCTTTGCCGTTACTACGGTATGAATTCCGTGCGCGTGAAGGAAGAAAAATAGATTCTTAAGATATTCTTAAAATGTGTGAAAAATAGGGTGGAAGCGACAGTTTTCACCCTATATTTTATTGCAAAAGAGAGGTAAAAATGCTATCATTTAAAATGAGTAATTATTGGATTGTACAGATAAGAGATTGAAGGAGGACAACCAGTGAAAACAAGAAGATTTTTGGCCGGCCTTTTGTGTGCGGCACTGATTTTTTCATCAGAAGCTTTTACCATGGGTGCCATGGCAAGTGAATTGCCGGCATCTGCGCAGACGGATGAAATTATCGTAGAAACTGATGATACTTTAGTGGTGGACGAAACAGAGGAACCGACTGCTGAACCCACCGAAGAACCTGTAGCAGAACCTGAAGCTACTGCTGAGGCGACGGAAGAGCCCACGCAGGAGCCTGAAGTAACAGAAGGCCCTACCGCTGAGGCGACAGAAGCGCCCACGCAGGCACCTGAGGTAACGGAAGAACCTACTGCGGAAGCAACGGAAGAACCCACCGAGGCGCCTGAAGAATCTCCCGAAGGAACGGAAGAAGCGACGGAGGAACCTACTGTAGAAGCGACCGAGGAACCTACTGTAGAAGCGACCGAGGAACCTACTGCGGAAATGACAGAGGAACCGTCAGAAGAGCCGGAAGAAACCGAAGAACCTTCCGAAACTCCTGATGTGCTTACAGATATCGAAATCGTACAGGGTAGTGAAGACTTCTTCTATGTAGATGAGGATGGTGTGCTCAGACTTGTTCCCGGTGCGGAAATGAAAGGTACCACTATTATGGTGCCGGCAGAGGCGAAGGTGATTCCTTCTGATATTTTTGCCGGAAAAACCTCTATAAAATATGTAAAATTTGAAGAAGGAAGTATCCTTACCGATATTGAAGCCGGTGCCTTTGAAGACAGTGGTATTCTGGAAATTATCCTTCCTGAAGGTGTGACTGTAGTAAAAGAGAGTACCTTCAAAAACTCTTATCTTAAAAAAATAACGATATTAGGTGAAGTAACCACCATTGAAAAGGAAGCTTTTGCCGACACGCCCCTTACGGCAATTACGGCAAATGATGTAACAAGTGTGGGAAATAATGCATTTGCGAACTGTTCTTCCTTAAAGACTGTGAAAATGTCTAAGTTGGAAACGATTGGTTCCAAAGCGTTCCAGTATTGTTCTGCGTTAAATGCAGGGATGAGCTGGAGTGCGAACTTGACAAGTATTGAAAGCGGTGCTTTCAAGGGATGCGGTTTTGAAAGTATTAATTTGTCAGCTGTCGGAACGGAAGGACTTACATTGGGAACAGGTGTGTTTGAAAGCTGTACCAATCTGGTAAGCGTGGTATTTTCTTCCGGTATGACGGAAATTGCGGATTCAACTTTTAAAGGTTGTAAGAACTTAAAGAATGTAAACTTAAATCCTACCGGTAGTGTTAGCAATATCACCACGATTTGTGAAAATGCTTTTAACGGTTGTGCGGCATTGGAACGTATTATCCTTCCTGCATCCGTATCTCAGATTTATGCAGGTGCATTTGCCGGCTGCGGAGCTATTACCGAAGTTAATATTTTAAATCCCGACCCGAACGGGGATGGGTTTATGATTGCGCAGAGTGCATTCCCTGTTTTAAGTAACAACAATCAGGTGACCATGAAGGGATACAACGGCGAGGTACAGGAATATGCCATTGCCAAAGGGTATAAATTTAAAACCTTATATACCGCTTATGCAATTGAGTATTATCCCAGCGATTACGGCACCATGACCATTAACAAAAACCCTGCCATTCCCGGGGATGAGATTCAGGTTAAGATAACACCGAAGGAAGGCTATTGCTTAACCTCTGCAGGTTTAATAGCAACCTGTGACAGTGCATTTATTGAGCCTAAATTCGTGAAGGATGAAGAGGGTGTACAGACCTTTACCTTTGAAATGCCTGTCGGTAAAGTAACACTTAAGGCAGAATATATGGAAGAAAAATCCGTAGGCGGAAACAAAATGGCAGTAGCATTTGCTGCAGTAAACGGCTATGTGGGTGAATATGATACCGCTGAAAAGATACTTACCATTGATAAGGCCGGTCTGGAAACAGATATCACTGTTAAAATGGACGGAAAAGTAGTCGGTCCCTGGTTACTTGATTTTACCAGCAGCAAGGAAAGTGTTGCGATTGTTTCCGATACCGGTAGAATCAGTACCAAACAAAAAGGTAAAGCAGTGATTACCGCTGCTTTGAAAAAGGATTCATCCAAGAAAATCAGCTTTACCGTAAATGTCAAAGAAAACGTACTTATTTCTGATTTGACCGTGCGTATCCGCAAGCCCGATTACGGAACCGTTAAGACAGAAGTAATTGACGGTAAGACCTATAAGGTAGTGGAATATTTAAAAACTTCTCTTGCCAAAGGAAGTAAGAGATTCAGTGTTTCCGTAGATGCTAAGGAAGAAGGCGGAGACGAAAATCTGATGGTTGAGATGGCATGGAAGAGCGTTGACAGCAGTGTTGCTTTCCCGGTTTATGCATCAAGTATAGATAATATGAATACCATCCAGGTACGAAAAGGCGTAGAAGGCGAAACCATGATTACCGTTAAGGTGACCAATAAGGATGCGGCTAAGACCGTTTGCCAGGAAAATATTATCGTACGTGTTATTGATGCAACGCCCAGACTTGCAGACGAAAAAGTCAGCGTAAACAGCCTTTCATCAATCGGTACCGCAATTGATATCGTACCGGTATACGGATATGATATCATTAATGACGGCGAAGAACTTCAGATTTGTAAAATGAAAGTAAGCAAGGGCGTTATTACATATCCCGTAATGACAGGATTTGAAGTCGTCAAAGCGAACGGCAAGCATTACATTATTGCCACGGAAGATTTGAAGATTAAGTCCGGTGAAACTCTTACTTATAAAGGGGACAGCCAGTTATTTATCAAGGGTGAATTTGAATTAACAGGCGATGAATTTATCATCCCGATTCCGGAACTGACCGTAACTAAGAAAGCAGTAAATCCTACCGTGAAATTAACCGGTAAGATTAACTTATTCTACAATACCAAGGCTTCCGAATCAGAAATCGGAAAGGTAAAAGTAACCCAGAACCTGAAGACGGAAACAGTTACCCGTTATGAACTGGTATCCGAAAAGAACTACAAAAAAGCCGGTTCCGAAGAAGTTGACAGTTTCGCAGCAAACTTTGAGATTTCTGCTCCCAATGCAAGCGGTACTGCGTATATTACCAGAACCGATTCCGCAATGGTAAAGGTAGACGGTAAGAACGTAACCACAGGTTATCTGTACATTTATTATGATGGTTACAATACACCCATTAAGAAAAAAATTACGGTTCCTACCGAAAATGTAAAACCGAATTATGTGTTATCTAAAAAATCTGCTACTGCAAGTAAATACAGAAACGAGCAGGAATACAGAGTAAAACTTTTAGATGCCAAGACCAAGACAGTAATTGATTTAACAGAAAATGATACCTTAAGTTTCAATGATTTACAGACCACGGAAGACTTATTTGACAGAACTGTTTTAGACAGTGAAATTGAAGATGATATCATTTTACTTAAGGTAAAAGAAGCACCCCGTAAAGGAAAAGTGGTAGTAATTGTCAGAAAAGAAAGCTGGACGAAGTCCGTACAGTATACCTTTGAACTGGCAGTAACAACCAAGCATCCCAAGGCGAAATTCACACCCGCAAGCGTGACCTTAAATACACTTTGTCCCGACGAAGCGGCTACGCTTACCGGTTCCGTGACAAGTCAGGATGCATTCCTTACCGGTTTTGATGAGACAACACTCCGTTTTGCCGGTACTAAGAGCCAGAAGAAGGAAGCACAGAAGCTTCTTAATATGATGGAAGTAGACGGTACCAATATTACTGCATCTCTTCCGGAAGGCGGCGTGAAGAAGGGTACTTATCAGTTTAAGATTATGCCTACCATTGAATATTATGGCTCCGGCAGAGAATTCACTATTAGTGAAGTGGCATTTAAGGTTGTGGTAAAGAATGATACTCCTAAGATGACCTTAAAGAAGACTACCTTCAACATGAATACCAAGTATGCGGGAATCGAAGAGGTAAGTGCAGGCTTTAGTATTGCAAACCTTCCCGCAGGAAGTGCCTACACCTTAAATACCGATGGTTTAACACTTACACCACTTAAGGCAACGAACAGCAATGCCCAGTTTATGAAGAACAAAATTGCCCTTGATTTTGATCAGACAAGCGGTAAGGTTTGTGTGGTACTTGCAGAAGATACCTTAGACAATTTTGAGTTTGAATATTATGTATCCGGTCTTTCCGTAACCATCGGAGAAAAAACAGTGCCTCTTGGCAGATTCAAGATTAAGGTAGTTGGTAAGAAATTAAGTCCTAAGATGACAGTGAAGGCAGCAGGCTCCATAAATACCGTAAATCCCGGCAGCAAGATTACCTATACCATGACAGTTGGTAACGTAAACAGTGCCATTGCGGATGTGAAGATTTGGGAGTACAAATCAAACGGTTCCTACTATTATGACGAAGAAGGTACCGCTGAGGAAAACCGTACCTCTGAACATTTTGAAGGCGTTCTGGAAGGCAATAAGTTCATTGTCAGAGCCAAAGAAGGTGCAACCTTAAAGGCAGGAACTACTTACAAAATCAGACTTGCTTACGCATTGGAAGTATCGGAAGATGAATATGCATCAAGTGCTATCCTTTCCGTAAAGCCCGGTCAGACAATGCCTAAGATTAAGACGAGCAAGTCCACGGCATATCTTTATGCAGGTCAGAACAGACCGAAGGATGTGGTAGTTAAGATTACTCCTACCACCGTAAAGACTGCAGAAATCATTGATGTGAAGTTCGCCAAAGGAACCACCACAGCGATGAAGAAAGCATTTAAGGTTTCTTATGATGAAACGACACAGCAGATGACACTGACCTTAGTTAATCCGGCTATGCTTACTTTGGAAAAAGAATATGAAATGAAATTCGAAATTGTCTGTGCAAACCAGATGACGAATTCCGAAGGAACGGTATTTAAGCTGAAAATGACAGTCAGAAAGTAAAAAGAAAAGCATAGATACCTATGTGAAAAATTATGTAAAATGAGAAACTTCCGCAGCGGATGAATCAGCGTTGCGGAAGTTTTTTTAATGCGTTTTTCCGATAATAATTATTGACGGCGATGGGCAAAAAGTACTATAATTATTCATAGTAGTTTTACATAAAAGAAAGCTTTCGAAGAGAAAGAAAGGAGTATTATGGGTAAGGGAAAAATGTTTAGAATTTACAAACGCAGCCTGGCATTTTTACTGGCTGTAGTTTTGATGGTTTCCTCACTTCCCGGTATGTCTATGACGGCATACGCAGCAGAAGATATCGTAATATCGGATGTTGATTTGCAGGAAACTGAAGGAATCGAAGAAATAATTGAGGAGACAGGGGAAGAGCCTTCTTCTGTGGAAGAGGAGCCTACTGCGGCGCCTGAGGCGACGGAAGAACCCGCATCTGCCGAGGCATCTGCGCAGGAGCCTGAAAGTACAGAAGAGCCTGCCATGGAACCCGAGGGCTCAGAGGAACCTACGGCAGAGCCTGCACAGGAATCTGCTGTAGAGGAAAGCACTGTTCCGGAAGAAACACAGGAGCCTGTTGAAGGGGATGAGGAAGAACTTTCTGAGCAGGAAATTACGGAAATAACTCCTGATGCGGAAGTCCCCTACATAGGTGACTCGTATGACGGTCATCTTGATATTACTTATGAAAAAATGGAAGAAGCAGGGATTGAATTTACGGATGAAAATCTGATTTCAATTTTAGAAGCAAATGCAGGAACTGTTTTTGAACATATTTTAATTGAATATCCATCCATTCCCGGTGTGGTAAATGTTGCTGTCTGGAATGCCATTGCGGCAATTTCAGATGATGTTACAACTATTAACATAAAGTTTTTTGACTTGGAAAATGCTTATAGAATAGAGTGGAATATTCAGGGGATTACTGATGCTACTGCAGATGTTGAGTTAGCAGCTGATTTTGCCATTAACGATGAGGGTGAGGCTACAGTTGTTTTTGAAAATACACAGATTTCTGCAGAAGAAGTAAGCAGTAAGATTTTATTTGAAGCAACAAATGCTGATATCAGTGCGTGGAAAGAAATATTTGCAGATGATTGCGAATTGGTGTTAAAAACGGTTGATGGCGCACAAGTAACAGGAGTGACCGGCGAAGTTTACTATCTGAATGAGAATTCGATAGTTTCTGTAAATGTATATGACGTAAGAGGATTAACTTCCGGAGAAACTTACATTCTTACTGAAAAGGGTGAAGTGGAAGAACTTACTTACATCGGTACATATGATGCAGTCAACAAGTCACTTTTCATTAACGCGTCCGATATAGCGGAAGCATATGGTGAATTTACAGAAGAATCCATAATTGATATTTTGAACTATCGTCTGGAACATAGAGATGAAACCGGTGAGAAATTCGGGTACATCGAGATTGCATATGACCAGGTGAAGGAGACTATTTCTAAGGATGTTTGGAATGCGGCAGTAGAACTGTATACCGAAGAAAACACAGAGATTGGTTTTGCATTCCCGGTAGGTACAGCCCATGAAAAGGATTGGGCATTTGTGAATCCTGCTGCAACAGAGGAAGATGTAGATGTATCCACAGAGATTACTATTAATGGTGCCGGCGGCGGTATGACCATTACTGTGGGAAATACGGAGTTCCCTGCATCCTCCGCAGTTTTTGTACCCTATGCTTCTGCGGAAATGTCTGATAATGCCACAATGAAGAATGCCTTTTATCAGTGGGGTGAGAATTATTGGACTGTAATCAGAGATGAGGAGGGTAACGAGGTAGAAGGCGGAACCTGCAATTTTATCGTGAGAGACGATGATTCTGCCCGTCTGCTGTTCGTATTATATGATAACGATAATGAGGGTGTAACACCGCTTTCGGCGGACACTACCTATACTGTTTTGACTCCCTATGCCCCTTATGGCGGTCATCCCTGGCCGGTAGAAGACGGCAGTCCGACCGGTCTTGACATTATCCTGAGCGACATCGGAAGAGACTCCATTACTCCGGAAGAAATTCATAGAATCATGGCTGAAAACGGCGATGCTAAATTTGATGAAATTTTAATTGAGTATCCTTTTGCAGAAACAGCAATGATTCCTGCAGATGTGTTAAATGCCATGAGAGAGTATCTGCAGTGGAGTGAGGACCATGAGCAGTGGCTTAGAATTAATTTTAATGACAGAGAAGCACAGAAATGTTATGAGTGGAGGCTTTTGTATCCACAGGAGCAGACAGAGGATAAAACAGTAGAGGCTATCTTTAATGCAGATAGCGAAAACGGACTTACCGTAAAGGTTTCCGGTGCAAACTTCGGCGCAGACAGAGTTGATTTGTCCCTTGATTTCGGAAGCGAAAATCCGAATATGGAAGTGATTAAGGACTGTTTGGGTGAAGAAGGTATTCCCCTTAAAGTAGGTGATTTGGACACAAATGCGTCCTACATAAATTACGGTGAGCATGTAAATGTTTATTTGGAAAATGTAAATACCTATGATTCCGAAACGGTATACCCGTTAGCAGACAACCGTTACTTTGGTGAAGTGCAGGATGACCGTTTGTTCATTGATTACCGTGAATTTTGGGACAGAGGACAGGATGCTTCCAATGAAGCATTCACAGAACTTTTGAAGAGTTATGAAGGTCAGAAATTTACCGCAGTACATCTGACCGTTCCGGCAGGAGAAGATGATAGGGTTTGCGTTGTAAATAAGAATGTTTACAATGCGGCACGTAAGCTCCTTGCAACAAATGGTGAAGGTATTTATTACAACTTTAACCACGAAGAAAGAAATGTTCTTTGGTTTATCAGCAAGGGCAAGGCTCTTTCTAAAAACCAGACCTTAAAGTATGATGTTTATATTAATGAATATGGCCAACCCGCGTTGAAACTGACCCTGCCTAAGAAAGAAGACATGGGCGGCGCCGCTGTCAGCCTGGCAGTAGAACTTTTGAAGGGTTCCGGACCGGCTGAGGATATGCTGAACTACATGGGTGAGCCTTTTGCAGGTGCTCCTGAGGATGAAATCCAGAATATCCGCCACAGACTGTTCCCGCTTGGAAACGTGGAAAGACCTGTTAAGTGGGTAGAAAGCGGAGAAGAGAAAGAATTCCTCAAGTTAGCATTTATGAACGATTTGTATGCCCTTAGTAATAACAAGGAATACGTTATTTTGGAATATTTCCCCGGTTGGGTAAATAATGAATGGGGCAGAGAATTAGGCTTCAGTAATTATGATTTGGGTAGAGGCAAGATTACTGCAAGTGAGTTAAAAGAAGCGCTCCGTTACTATGCAGAAGAGATTGAAAAGGGGAATATGGAACGCTTTACCCGTGTCGGCGTACAGCAGCCCTTCGTAAGCGGAAAGAACACCATCCGTAAGAGTGACATCAATTTCTTGAGCGGGCTTCTGATTGAAGAACCCGGTGAAAATGGAAGGGGACTTGGCTTTACCTTCTGTAAATGTACTTACAATGAAGAAACAGATACACCTTATACCTGTGACTATAACTGGAATATTGATAACCCCGGTACTTTTACCAAGGATATTGATGCTAATGTAACTCCTAAGGTAAGCAGCCAGGGCGTTTCCGTCACCTTTGGTGAAAACAGCTATAAGGCTGATGATGTGAGACTGCAAATCAGAGTTTCACAAGGTGTAGAATTTGCAGACAAAATGGCTGATGTTTTAGGCGGCTTTGAAGAAGAGGGAAAAGAACTTGCAGTTCTTAAGAAAAAGGGCCTGGCACTCACCAATATTTATGCAGATTGCTGGAATGATACCGATGGCAACGTATACAACCTGCATTTATGCAACTTGGCGAAATATGCAGCTGATACGGAATATCTGGTAGCACCTATCATCGACCTGCGGGAGGATGCAGAAAGCAGACTCTTTGTACAGGACAATGGAAACAATCTGGCCAAGATTAAGACACAGGAAACACCTGATACGGGTACCCTTTCCTGGAGTTCCGCCGATACAAGTATTCTCCGTATCGCAGCCAATGGTACTTCCGTAGAAGCCTTAAATGAAGGTGACGTAATGTACCGCGCAAGTTACAAGGCAGGCGGTGTATCCCGCCTTGAAGTGTACAAAAATTTTGTAGAGCGCAAGCTGCAGGAAATGCAGTTTAGCAGAGAAGAAATCCGTATGGAACTGCCCGAAGATTTGGGCGCTTGGAATCCCCAGGATTATTTGTCAATCAGGTTCTATCCGTCCAATGCGGGAAAAGATTATAATGACCTTGATTGGGAATTTGAAACCATTGAAGGTGAAAATGTAATTGAACAGATTATCAGTACAGAGATGATTGAGACCGATGAAGACGGAAATCCTATTGAGCCCATCGAAGTAGAAAGATTCTACGGTGGTATCAGAGCGTTAAATCCCGGTAAGGTAAAAGTGACCGTTA
Source organism: Lachnospiraceae bacterium (assembly GCA_017561085.1). Taxonomy (GTDB): domain Bacteria; phylum Bacillota; class Clostridia; order Lachnospirales; family Lachnospiraceae; genus Suilimivivens. The sequence continues at coordinate 3,754 of JAFZDQ010000059.1, read as the reverse complement.
CAGATCCTGTTACGGAGTTAACCGCGACCTGTACTGTGGTAGTAGAGCCTGCATTAACCGTGCCTGAAGGTGAGTACCCTTATGCGTACTTTATCGCGGGCGTGGATGCGACTTTGGAAACTGCGGTAATCGTTCCCGCGGAAGATGCAAAGGGCAGCTGGAGGTTTAAGAATCCTGCCATGAGCACAGCGCCTTTTACCAATATGGATATTGGCCTTGTGAATGCAATTTATACGGATGAGTACGGACGTGAACTGGAAAGAATGATTGACATTCATATTATGAAGGTAGAGCGTATTGAGATTTCCGGTTACGTAGAAGATGCGAATGGTGATTTTTATGACTATCGTCCTGAGTTACTTTGGGACAAGGAAACAGCATTCTTGAATATCATACCGGATATCAGAAACGGCAATGCAGAAAAATTAGCAGCAGCCTTTGAAAGAGGTGTGCTGGATGTGAAATGGTCCTCTGACCCTGCCGGAATCGGTTCGGAAGGAGAATCCAACAGATATTCCTTTACTGCTGATCTTGACCATGCGAAAAAGGGCGCAGGTAAAAAGACCATCACTGCGAAACTGGTAAATACCAAGACCGGTGCAACCATAGCCAAGACGACTCATACCATTACCGTGGTAGAAAAAGGCTTAACCGATTGGAACAGGGTACGGGAAGAATGGCAGGCATCCTCTAAGAAGGGGCAGGTTGGCGAAAAGGGTACCCTGATTATCTATATGCCCAAGGATAATTACAGCAAACTGACCTTTACCAGTCTTGATGAAGGCGTTTGCAAACTTGGTCCTAAGGACAAGATTAAGGTAGATAAGACATCGGACCCTGATTATGTACTGACCAAGATTCCTTATGAAATTAAGGGACGGGGATATACCTATATCCGCCTGCAGTCCTCCGATGAAATAAAGAGTGATACTTTTATATACTGTGGCAGTGTGGATTTGACCCCGAATTATGTGGGCGAACAGATTTTGTTAAATAACAGGGCAAATGAATCCGTCAGCGGATTTTCCGTGGTAACAAATTTTGATGTAAGACTTGCTTCCCTTAATGCGGAAGATTATACACTTGCAGGAGAGGGTGCAGAGTATTTCGAAATTTGTAACGTATATCCCGGATATAATGCAAATGCTACGTATTTTGATATCAAATTAATTGATAAAAAAGCACCTAAGGGTACTTATACTCTTACCCTTAAGAATGTAGAAACCGTATGGGAAACTGAAGGCGAAGAACTTGCAAGAGAAAGCTTTGACGTGAAGATTTCCGTAAAGGTTACAGATACCACACCTACTTATACCTTTGACCAGACCGAAGCGGTAAATCTGTTCTATACGGACGATGAAGCAAACGGAATCATGTATGTGAGTGGTAGTGTAGGAATCGAAGAGTTACAGCTTGCAGACTGTGATTACGAAATTATGTTGACAGGTCATTATGAATCTGCGACTGAATATGTAATTGCTGTGAAGGACGGCACCCAGGGCAAAGATAAAGAAGGTAAATTCACCTATAAGATTCCCGGCTATGACGGCGTATACTCCAAGAAATTTGAAGTAGATGTTGAGACCAAAGCGCCGACGCTTGTTTTATCAGCAACAAAGGATACTTTGTACCCTAACAGCAATTTAGATTATACCGGATTTGCGATTTATGATAAAAAGACGAATGACGGTATCGAAATCAGTAAGATTGAATGGATTAAGAATGCAGGGAAGAAACAGTATGTTGCCCTTCCCGTGGGCGGAGATTTCTTGGAAAATGCCATTAAGAAAAGCAATTCTTATGATGTGAGCACTTACGGAAATTGGGTAGACTTCGTGATAAACGGCGAAAGCAAGATGGTTAAAGCGACAGATAAGCTTGAATTCCGAGTTTGGGAAGCAAACTGGAAATCACCTGTGAAGGTGACTTACAGCATCAGTACCGTACTGACAGCACCTACCGTAGAGTTGAGCAAGAGTACCATCACCCTGAATGTGAATGAAGCGGTATATCAGAATCAGAGTGCGAATGTGCGGGCAAGTCTTAAGGGAATGACCAGACCGGATGTGGATATGAACATTTGGTTCGCAGGAAAAGATGCAAAATCCAGGAAGATTTTACACAATAATTTCGTACTGGAGACCTGGGGCGAGAACGGTGACATCTGGGCAAGATTCAATGCAAGAAATAAAGATGACAGACCGGCTACAGGAAATTATAAGTTCGACGTTAAGGTAGAGGCTTTAGATAAAGTATATACCAAGACGCTGACCGTTAAGATTATTGATGAGCCTGTGAAGAAATGTCTGACCGTGAAGAAGAGCGGAAGCATCGATGTTCTTGACAGAGATAATACGGCTGTTTACTTAAAACCCACGCTAAGTAACGTAAGCGGAAAGGTTGTTCACGGATGGCTGGAAGGTGCGGATTCTGAGTTGTTTAGCAATGACTATGAGAACGGCAAACTGGTGATTAAAGCCTACAATTATCAGCCGCTTCTGGTAGATTACGGCTATAAGGTTCAGCCTGTATTCCAGGTAGAAGGTCCAAACGGTGAGTATTATGAAATAAGAGGAAGCGTACAGACAATTAAGCTTACCCAGGGTAAAGTGAAATTTGCGCTTATGCCCATGCGCAGTGCATTATTCCGCGATGCGGATAATCAATTTGAGTTGTTTGTAAATGCGACCTCCGCGAAGAATAATTATGTGGAAATTGCAGATATCAGATTACTTAACTATACCAATGATTTGGACTACTGGTATGACGATTACAGATTCTGTGTAAGCCAGAAAGATTTGTATCAGATGTGTGCAAAGAACAAGACCTACAAACTGAAAATGGAAGTAGTATTTGCAGAACAGGGCGGAAACATGAAGTCACAAACCATTACTTATAAGTTGAAACTGAAATAATCAGCACGTAAGTAAAATAGTGAAAAGATATCAGTAAATGAAATTACCTCCGGGAGTCGAAAGATTCCCGGAGGTTTTTTGCGGAAACGCTTGCATTTAAATATGCCCGGATGCCCGTCAATTAGTACTAGTTTGGTGGGTTTTTCTTTACAAAAAAAGCGGTTTTTTTTAGAATGGAATTAGTGAGAAACGATAGGAGAAATCGTACATTTATGAAGAAAAAATTGCTGATAGGTTTATTAATATTAGGAATGCTTTCCCAGAGTTTTGCGATGCCTGTTTTGGCGGCAGAACCGAGAGGGGAATCTGTACCTGAAAGTACAGTCGTGTCTTCCGAACAGCCGGAAGAATCTGCTATGCCTTCGGAGATGCCGGAAGAGATTGCAGAGCCGATGGAGACACCTGTTGCCGCAGAGGAATCTTCAGAGGCACCTTCAGAGATGCCGGAAGTGACTGCTGAGCCCACGGAAGAGTCTGTTGCTACAGAGAAATCTTCAGAGGCACCTTCGGAGATGCCGGAAGAGGTCGCAGAGTCCGCGGAGACACCTGTTGCCGCAGAGGAATCTTCAGAGGCACCTTCAGAGACACCGGAAGCGACCGCAGAACCCGCGGAAGAAGCGTTTGCCACAGAAGAGACTTCAGAAGAATCTTCAGAATCCCCGGTGCTTTCGGAGGAAGAGACCTTTATACAGCTTTCCGATGCATATGTATTCCAGGCTGGCGGCAGTCCCGATTTAGACGAAGCAGATGTGACAGACGGTGCTGCGGACGGCGGAGAGACAGGCACGGACCCGGAAACGGGGCTTCAGACGGCAGTAGATCAGGATGCGGTAGATGCC
>JAFZDQ010000058.1 GCA_017561085.1 Lachnospiraceae bacterium | reverse complement strand
TTCCCATCTTCATACTGTATTTCTTATGGCTTAAAAAATCGGGGAGAACACAGACCTTTCTTCATACTGCTATGGTGTTTGTTTTCGGGTATTATCTGTTCGGTTTGCTGACTGTGACAGGTATTGGTTTTACCAGTACAATGAACTTTCGCCCGAACATCTCTTGGACACCTTTTGTCGGCATGATAACTGGACCGATTGACACCATACTAAATGTTATTCTGTTCGTCCCGTTGGGATTTTTCCTGCCGCTTCTGTATAAGAAATATTGCAGCTTGAGAACAGTTGCATTGACAGGCTTCTTGTTTTCTCTGGCTGTTGAGATTTTCCAGATGTTTGGCTGGGGTTCTTCTGACATCAATGACTTGATGACAAATACTGCTGGAGCTTGCATTGGTTTTGGGGTTTATTGTCTGTTGGCAAGAATCTTACCTGCCAATCTGAAAAAGCAGTTTCAATCCAGCCATGTCAATGTTGTGGCAGAAGTGCTTCTCTTTGCTATTTGCACATTTGCCATTATGGTTACAGCCCAGACTTGGTTTGTCCATGATGTGTTGAATGTTCCGTAAATTCCAATATATCGAACAGGTAGAAAAACTTGAAGTTTCGCATGAGCCGAGTTTTATCTTTTAGGCAGTAGAACCTATAAAGCATCGCTGTTGCCTAAAAACAGCAGAAAAAAATTGGAAATTAGGCGGTGGAGCCTAAAAAGTATTGCTGTTGCCTAAAAACAGCTGTGAAAGGTCTTGAATTAGGCATTGTGACCGGGAAAAAGACACACTTCCAGAACCCAGCCGCTTCGCGTCTGCCGTAGCACGTTGTGCTACTTGTGGTTCTGTCAGTGATGCGCCAGGAAAAGTAAATGCCTGCTTCGCAGTCGCTTCCTTTTCCTTTGAGCGCGTCAACTTCCAATTTGTCGAACACATGAAACTTACAGTTTTCACCTGCTTAGCTACGACATACCGACACGTTCGTAAGCTTGCGCTTACTCACTGTTGCGGCATTTGTCTGTTTATGCTATTACTCCCACGTTTAGAAAAGCCGGAAATAAAAACCGGTCCCGGATATCCTTCTCGCAGGAGGCTCTCGCACTATGAAAAATGTAGTGGACGCTAAGCTCGAAAAAACCTCGCTAAGCGCCGACATTTTTCCAAGCTCTGCTCATAGGATATCCGGGACCGGTTTATGTTTATATTATTTTCGTACTAGACTACATAAAGATACATGAAGATAAAGTGGCAGATGCTTCCGGCCATGACGAATAAGTGGAAAATCTCATGGGAGCCGAAATATTTGTGGCGCCCGTTGAAAATAGGTAATTTCAGCGCATAAATAACGCCGCCCACGGTGTAGAAGACACCGCCGGCCAAAAGCCATAAAAATGCGGCGTGGGGAAGGACATCCCAAAGGGTGCCGAATACGCCCAGGCAAACCCAGCCCATTGCGATATAAAGCATAGATGAAAACCATTTAGGACAGGTAATCCACAAGGATTTTAAGAGGATTCCGAAGATGGCAATTCCCCATACTACGGCAAGTAAGGTGTATCCTAAAGGGCCATCAAGAATAATCAGACATACCGGTGTATAGGTGCCTGCAATCAGGACGAAAATCATCATGTGGTCGATTTTCCGGAACATTTGCAGGGCTTTGCCGCTGAAATTAACGGAATGATAGGTTGCGCTGGAAGCATAAAGTAAAACCATGCTCAGTATGAAAATGCTCATTGCGGGCAGGGAGCCTGCATGAGAAGAAAGGGCAGCTTTTATCAGGAGTGGAGTGGCAGCAATCACGGCCATCATCATGCCGATATAATGGGTAATGGCACTGCCGGGTTCTCGAATTGTGATTTGCATAAAGTCGACCTCCTAAAAAGATATAAAAATTAAAAACGCGACATGTAGTAATCAATACTATGTGTACACATATAGATACTACAACATATTATTCGGCGTGTCAAACGGATTATGTGTTTTTTATGAAATTTTTATTTTTAGTCTCTTTCGGGGGCGAATTACTGAAATGTTTCAAGGAATATGATAAAATACAGATAAAAATGCTTTTGACTAAAATAGATTACGGGAGGTGTCTGTATGATAACAGATACATTTGATGCTTTTTCAGAAGAGATTATGAAGGTGTATCGGAACGAAGAGGCGGAAAAGGTGGATGTATGTATTCTTACTTTTTCGCATATGATTTTAAAGTATGTATTGGAAAATTATGAATGTACCAAGATTGGGGATTTGTATTCTTCCAATGGGGCGAATCCGGTATATGGATTTGAATATAGGGACAAAAAGTTTGCTGTTTATATGTCCTATGTGGGCGCTCCGGGATGCGTTGCGGATATGGAAGATACCCTGTCCCTGATTGGTACGGATAAGTATGTTGTATTTGGCGGATCAGGCTGCTTAAATAAAGAAATCGCCCGGGGAAAGGTGATGGTTCCGACCCATGCCTACAGGGATGAGGGAACTTCTTATCATTATGCGCCGGCGGCGGATTATATTGAAGTGAAGAATGCGGATGTGGTTGCGGCATTTATGGAAGAGGCCGGTTTGCCTTATGTGAAAGGAAAAACCTGGACCACGGACGCGGTACACAGGGAGACCCGAGGAAATTTTGAGAAAAGAAAAGCAGAAGGCTGCATTTCGGTAGAGATGGAGTGCGCGGCAGTGCAGGCCATGTGTGACTTCAGGGATTTAAACGCCTATTTCTTCTTCACCTCAGGGGATTTGTTGGATGCACCTAAGTGGGAGGAAAGGCGGAAAAAGAATCAAATCAAAGGCACCCAGCATGATGCGGGACATTTCGACATTGCCCTTGAACTGGCAAGGTATGTTGCGGATGTTAATCCTCTTCAATAATATGGATTTCCAAATAGTCGAACGCAATGCTTTCGATAAAGTTGTCCTGATAAAAACGGGTTTTGTCATGGCGCTTGAATTCTGCGATGTTGGCATCTAGCCACAGGGGCTTACCTAAGTCGAATTCATAGCACACGGCGTCTACTGCAGCAAACACCTTATGGGTTCTGGTATC
>JAFZDQ010000005.1 GCA_017561085.1 Lachnospiraceae bacterium | reverse complement strand
CCTACAGAGGAACCTGAAGCTACAGAAGCTCCTACAGAGGAACCTGAAGCTACAGAGGAACCTTCCGCAGAAGCAACAGAAGAACCTTCTGCAGAAGCAACAGAAGAACCTTCCGCAGAAGCAACAGAGGAACCTTCCGCAGAAGCAACAGAGGAACCCACAGAAGAACCTGCTGAAGAAACAGTAGTTACTTACGACTTTACAGGTTGGGACAAGATTAATGGTTATCAGAATACCAATGAAGTAGTAGACGGTGTGAATACTATCGTTTATGAAGCACAGTTTGCTGAAATCTTCTATGCTTTCCCTGAAGATTTAGATGCTGCTAAAGTAACTAAGGTTGAATTAGTATTAGCAGAAGGCGAAGGCGTAGCTCTGAAACTGTATAATAATGCTGATGGTACCGGTGAGCAGACTCCTAAGAATTATGGCCTTATGGAAGAAGCTGAATATCGTGTTGGTGCTTTTGGTATCATGAATATGGCAGAAGGCGAAAATACTGTTGCAGTTAGTGGCGTTAAGTTCACTTTAGGCGCAGAAGATATGCCTGAAAAACCCGCTCCCACACCTAAGCCTACTCCTGATGCGCCCGCAGAACCTGCAGCAACAGAAACTATCACTTTAACCTTTGCTGGTGAAGAAGCTATTGCAGTTGCAGATGCAAGCGGCGCTACAGTAGATATTGATGATGCAGGCGCAGCAACTATTACAAATAATGGACAGTATCAGGCAGTATTCTTTGAACTTCCTGAGTCATTAACAACCAGAGAAATTCAGAAAGTTACTTTCAATACAGAAGATGCAACAAGTTCATTCGCATTTAAAGTATTTGCAGCTGATACATTTGCATCCGACAAATATGGTGCTGGTCTTACCGGAGAACCTGCTATTTATGGTAATCCCGTACAGGTAATTCCCGCAGAGTCCCAGAGCGGAATCGGATACGTTGCAGTTATGTCTATGGCAGCATCAGATTTCCCGACCATTAAGATTGACAGCATTTCGTTTGAATGTGCAGTTGTTCTTCCTACTGAATTAACACTTACCTTTGCAGGAGAAGATGCGATTACAGTAGCAGATGCAAGTGGTGCAACAGTAGAGATTGATGAAGCCGGTGCAGCTACCATTACAAATAATGGACAGTATCAGGCAGTATTCTTTGAACTTCCTGAAGTAGTATCAGGCAGAACCATTGAAAAAATCACTTTCAATACCTCTGATGCAACAAGCTCATTTGCATTTAAGGTATTTGCAGCAGATACATTTGCATCCGATAAGTATGGTGCCGGTCTTACCGGCGAACCTGCTATTTATGGAAATCCCGTACAGGTAATTCCTGAAGGTTCCCAGAGTGGAATCGGATACGTTGCAGTTATGTCTATGGCAGCATCAGATTTCCCGACACTTAAGATTGATAGCATTACATTTAACATGAAGGCATCCGGTGGTGGTTCTTTAATCACTTATGGTGAAAATATTATCGTAAATCCTTACTTTGAAGCAGATGGCGACCTTTCCGTATGGAATTCCGCTCTTAGCCATGCAACATTATCTTCAGTAACCAGCGAAACTCCTATTGCTGATACTGAGATTACTACATATGGTAAAGTAGACAGAGATGCAGAATGGAAGAGTGAAGACGGTAAACAGGATGCAAGACATGAATTCCTTGCACAGGATATTACAGCAAATGTTAAAATCGGCTCCGAATACAAAGTAGAATTCTACGCTATGCTCGACGCAGAAGATTACAAAGATGCTCCTGCAAACCAGAGAGTACTTGATTTTGCTCCTTATTTAGTAACCGCTCAGGGAGAAACCAAATATCTTGGTTCTTATTCTTCTCAGATTAGCGGTAACCTTAGTAAGACATTAGAGCCTGGTGTATGGACGAAGTTCTCCGGTACATTTAACGTGACTGATTCCGGTGCAATTGAAAAAGTAGTTATCCGTTTTGTAGAACAGGGTACAGCTTATGGTGATATTGCTGGTGGAAGTCAGTGCGTTAAGGGTGACTACTATGTAACCGGCGTTTCCATGACAGAAATCATGAAACCCAAGACTACAATCGAAGAAGATTTAGTTGGTTGGAAGACCGCTATCACAGGCGCATTCGGTGATGATGCTATCGCTGGTACATGTCTTGGTAACGGAACCATTACATATGATTATTTACAGGCACTTGCAAAGAAGCACTTCAATGCAATTACCTTTGAAAATGAACAGAAACCTGACATCACTCTTGGTGGAACACCCAATATCGGTGAAGATGGTTATCCTACTTTGAACTTTGGCGTAGCTGATAATATGATGGCTATGATCAAAAAATGGAATGACGAAGATCTTAACGATGATGTAAACTTTAAGATCAGAGGTCACGTGCTTGTATGGCATTCACAGACTCCTGAATGGTTCTTCCATGAAGATTATGATGCAAGCAAGCCTTATGTTAAACCTGATGTAATGAATAAGCGTCTGGAAGAGTATATTAAAGACGTATTTGACCATTATAAGGGTGTAGTATATGAAGATGGAACCACAGCAGCAGATTTATTCTACGGTTGGGACGTTGTTAACGAAGCAATGAGCGATGGTACAGGTAAGCCTCGTAAAGCTTCTGACAGTTCCAGTTGGGCTGCAGTATACGGAGATGAAAGTGATGAATATATCGTAAATGCATTCCGTTATGCAAACAAGTATGCTCCTGCAAACATTCAGTTATACTACAATGATTACAATGATTCTAATGAACCTAAAGCATCCGGTATCGCAGCATTAGTTACTAAGATTACAAGCCATGAAAGCGATGCAGAATTACCTACCAGAATTGATGGTGTAGGTATGCAGGCACATCACAACTATGCAGATCCTACTGCTAACCAGATTATGGCAGCTGCTAAGAAGTATCTCGCAGCATTAAGCGCAGAAGGTAATGATGGCAAGCAGGGTAACGTTCAGATGACCGAGCTTGATGTTAAGAGAAGTTCAAGCTATGACGGAACAGCAGCTACTCTTAAGAACGAACATGCGAAACAGGCATGGAGATTTAAAGAAATCTTTGATGCATACAGAATGTTAGAACAGGAAACACCCGGTTGTGTTGGTGGTATCACTATGTGGGGTATCACAGATGAAACCTCTTGGTTACAGAGCCAGGGTAATGTAGGCGGCGGCTCTTCAGGCGGCGCACATGCTCCTTTATTATTCTTCGTTGAAGATTATGTTGCAAAAGCTAAACCTGCTTACTGGGCATTTATGGATGCTGAAAAACTTGATCCTGCAACTCAGGATGTAACTGTTAACCAGCAGTTAGTAGCAAATTCCTTTGCAGACGGAAACACTTATGTGATTTCTGATGCAGATGTATCCGGAAGCTTCATTCCCGTATGGAACGAAAATGGTCTTTCCATCAAAGTGAACGTTGAAGATGCAACAGATGATGGTGCAAACGATACAATCACAGTTTATATTGATGAAGAAATGAAGAAGGCTGAAGGTGACTATGCTAAAGTTACCGTAGCTCGTAACGCAGAAGGTGTAATTTCTACAGAAACCGGTTATGAAACCGTTATCAACATTGATATGGAAACAGCAATTACCAAGAAATTCAGCTTTGATATTGCAATTTCCAACAATGGTGCAATTGGCGTATTTAATGACAAGAAAGAAACTCAGGCAACCACCAGCGTATTCTATGCAGAAGCTATTATGAAGCCTTATGCAACCATCAAGAAGGGTACAGCTACCATCGATGGTAAGTTAGATGCACTTTGGTTAGGCGCAGAAGCAATTCCTATGACAATCAGCGCAGGTGAAGGCAAAGCGAAAGCATCCGGTACTGCGAAGTTCATGTGGGATGAAGAATATCTGTATGCATTCTATGAAGTAAAGGACGAAGTTCTTGACGATACAGCAGCAGAAGTGCATGCAAAAGACTCCATCGAAGTGTTTATCGATGAAAACAACAATAAAGCTGACGGCTATGAAGCTGATACACATCAGTACAGAGTTAACTTCAAGAATGAACAGACATTTGGTACAAACAGCTCCGCTGAAAACCTTCAGTCTGCAACCAGAGTAGTAGAAGGCGGTTATGTACTTGAAACTGCATTCAAGTGGACTCATATCACTCCTGAAGCTGGCGATAAGGTTGGTCTGGAATTCCAGATTAACGATGCTGAAAAGGGTGGACGTATCGGTACCATGAGCTGGTATGATACATCAGGTTCCGGTTGGTCAACCTCTAAAGTATTCGGTACAGTTACATTATTAGCTGACGAAGTAGTAGCTCCTGAAAAGGATCCTGCATTAGGCGACGTTGATACAGACGACCTTCCTATCGGTAGTACAGCAGAAGATATTCCTGAAGCACTTTGGATTAGTGGTGTGAAGGATGGTAAGATTGCAGACCGTACATTCGAATATACAGGCAGCGCAATCAAACCTACATTCAATGTATTTGATGGCAAGAAGAAGTTAGTAGAAGGTACCGATTATAAGGTGACTTATGCTAACAACGTGAAAGCAGCTGCATCTACAGCTAAAAAAGCTCCTACAGCTACTATCACAGGTATCGGCAACTATGAAAGCAAAGTAGTAGTTAAATTCGATATCAAGAAAGTTAATGTAAATAGTCTTGAAATCGACGATACAATCGTTGTTAACAAGACAAACAAAGTTCAGAAGCCCGTTCCCGTTGTTACATTCAATGGCAAGGCTCTGAAGAAAGATACCGACTTTACTGTAAGCTATCCTACAACTGGTAAAGGTGCATACAAGAATGGCGGAACCTATGATATCGTTATCAAGGGTAAAGGAAACTTCGAAGGTGAATTCACCGTAACATTCGTTATCGATGATGATCCGTACGATATCTCCGAAAAGAACGTAGCAGCAGAAGATAAGAAGATTGTAGTTAACTACGATATGCCTGAAAACAATACTGTTAAGTATGAAAAGGGTGGCGTGAAGCCCGCAGTAGAAGTTCTCTTTGATGGTGTAGCACTCGTAGAGGGTAAAGATTACAAGGTAACCTATGCTAATGCTACTAAGGCAGCTGCAGCAACTGCTAAGAAGGCTCCTACAATTACCGTTAAGGGTATTGGATACTACAAGGGAACTATTACCCAGAAGTTCTCAATCGAAAAACAGGATATCGCAGTAGCAGAAATTACTACTAAGGATATCGCATTTAACCCTGCAGGTAAGGTTAATAAGACTACAGTGAAACTTGTAGACGTAAACGGCAAGGCTCTTAAGGCTAAGACAGACTACTCTGCAACCTTTAAGTATACTTATAAAGAAGACACCACATTACTTAATGTGAAGGATGGTGCTCCCGTTGTTAAAACTGCAGGAACAACCGTTGCTAAGAATGATAAGGTTCCCGCTGGTACAGTTATTCTTGTAACTGTAACAGGTGCTGGTAACTATGCAGGCTCCAGTATTGTTGGCGAATACACAGTAGTACCCGCTAGCATCGCAAGTGCAAAAGTTACAATCAAAGCTCAGGGTTATACCGGAAGCGAAGTAACATTCGAAGAAGATCAGATTACCTCTGTAAAGATTGGTAAGACAACTCTTAAGGCTGAAGACTATGCAATCGTAGCTGATAGTTTTGATAACAACGTTGTAAAATCAACTAAGGCTACAGTAGTAATCGAAGGTACAGGTAACTATACAGGAACCGTAACCGCTAAGTTTACTATTAAAGCAAAAGGATTCTCCTTGACAGATTTCTTCTCCGGTTTATTCAACTAATGTAATAAACTAAGTTTTTTAATGGCCTGAGGCATATGCCTCAGGCCATTTTTTGCGCATATGTATGCGATTTCTTTTTCATGTTTTTATTGCGGAAATTGCCGTGAAAACATATAATGAAAATAGTAACAGGAGAAAGAAAATATGGAAAATAAACGTTTTGCACTACTCATTGATGCTGATAATGTTTCAGCCAAATATATCGCTAATATTTTAGAGGAGTTATCCACCTACGGTATTACCACGTACAAAAGAATTTATGGGGATTTTACCAGCTCCCATGCCAATAAATGGCGCGGTGAACTTCTGGAAAATTCTGTAATTCCGGTTCAGCAGTTTAGCAATACAACCGGTAAAAATGCCACCGATTCCACACTCATTATTGATGCCATGGACATCCTTTATGCGGGGAATGTAGATGGTTTTTGTCTTGTGTCCAGTGATGGAGATTTTACCCGTCTTGCAAGCAGACTCCGTGAATCCGGGATGGAAGTAATCGGTATGGGTGAAGAAAAGACGCCCCGTTCGTTCCGTGTGGCCTGCAGCCGTTTTGTGAATCTGGAGAACCTGGGGAATCAGGAAGCGGACCGAGATGTCTCTGAAAAGAAAGACAACACCATTGGAAGGGATGTTATCTATAATGCTATTACCAATATCATTACTGAAAATGAAAATGCAGGGAAACGCGTTGAACTGGCTTCTGTCGGTAACCGTTTGGTCAATATGTATCCTGACTTTGACGTGAGAAGCTATGGATATAGTCTTCTTAGTAAGTTTGTTGAGGATTCAGGACTTTTCATCCTTGAGAAGAACCAGAATGTAGTGACCTTATCCTTAAAGGACAATGAGAAATCCAGAGAAGAAATCAAAGAATATATTTTTAATGTGATTTCCTGTTCATCAGGTAAGGGGATTGGCCTTAGCGAACTGAGTAATCTGGTGCACGGAAAGTATTCCTATTTTAACGTGAAGGATTTTGGTTACAGCCAGTTCTCGAAATTTATCCAAAGCTTTCCGATGGTAGAAATTTTTGATGATGCAAATAAGCGCAAGTGTGCCCGCCGTAAAAAATAGCGAAACAAAAGAGCAAGAGAAAGCGAAAAATAAAAGAAAAAGAGATTATAAAGAAAACAAAATGAAGGAAATCCTTAGATTTCCTTCATTAAAACTGCGCGCAGATAACCGCCGTATTTTTCACATATAGTTTGGATTTCATAGCCTAAAGCAGTGGCACTGTTTAGGCTATATTTGTTTTCCGGATGGATGGTACAGCAGAAGTAGCGGTAGCCTTTGGCTTTCATGATTTCTTCCGCATGCAGCATCAATTTTTTTTGTAAACCGTATCCCCGGTACTTAGGCAGGACACAGGCTACGTCCATATGAACAACCAAAGGATGGAGATTCTCATTAAGTCCAATATCGTTTCCCAGGTTTTCGGGAGAATCACCTGGAACCACAGTTAGGAAAACGCCTGCGATTTCGTCTGTTTCAAGGCAGTGTGCAACATAAGCAGTTCCTTCCCCTAAAGAGAGCATCATACGGGTGTGGTCGGCGCCGTCTGCGGCAAACCATGCTTTGTTTGGCATTTCCTTTACTACGGTTTGTATGAGTTGAACGACTGCTTCATACTCTGAGGCAGCCGCTTTTTTGAGTTTAAAATGAAAGTTATCTGTGGTTTCTTTTAGCATAGTAAGGTTCCTTTAACATGATTGATGAATTCTTCCGATAAAAGATTACTAAAAATAAAGAGATGTGTCAATGGATTGCAGGTATTGGCAAGGATTTTCGGTTGACAGTGTTTTGAAATCATTATAGAATAATAACAGATGTTATCAGATGTGATTGATTGTAAATTATTTTTGTCAGTTGTTACACAAAAGGAGAAACCGTCATGGCAAGGAAAGAATCTATTACCAAAGAAGATATTATAAAAGCGGCATTTTTGATTTTAGAAGAAGAAGGAATTGAGCAGGTTACGGCACGTAAACTGGCTGCGAAAGCAAATTGTTCCACACAGCCGATTTTTCGTGTTTACAAGAATATGGAGGAACTTACGGAAGAATTATTTGTAAGGGCCTGTGATTTTTTCAGTTCATTTTATCATGATATTCAAAAACAGACAGTTACGCCCTTTGTACATTTGGGGCTTGTATATATTAAATTTGCGGCAGAACATAAAAAATTATTCCAGTTCATCTTTTTGTCTGAAAAACGGTTTGGAAGAAGTATGTATGACCTTGTAAATTGCCGGGAAGGCTTTGTAAACAGGGAAATCCAGTCTGCAGCTTCCCAAGGCTGCAGAAACCCCAGCGAGCTTTTTATGAAAATGTGGATTTTTATTCATGGCGCCGCATGTATGACCTTAACCGGTGATTATGATTTGGGAGAAGCGGAAACCGTACAGATGCTGAAAGATTCTTATCAGGCATTCCGCTAGAGAGCAGAAGGGATAAAAGGGTATGGAGCAACAGACACATGATATTATTTCACGCATGAATGAGCGTTTTATCAAGATGAGTAAAGGGCATAAGGCCATTGCAACCTACATTTCCGATCATTATGACCAGGCTGTTTTTATGACCGCTGCGAAGTTAGGAGAAACAGTAGGAGTCAGTGAATCAACGGTAGTCCGTTTTGCCACGGGACTTGGATATGAAGGGTATCCTGAGTTTCAGAAGGCATTGGAAGAATGGGTGAAGAACAAATTAAACTCAGTCCAAAAAATGGGTGCCAAGTACGGCAAAAGTACCCAGTCTGAAATTGTCGGTTCGGTTCTTGCAGCGGATATCGATAAAATTCAGGATACCATTGTAAATTTGGATATGGCCGCCTTTGAAGCTGCGGTAGATATTATATTAGATGCGGAAACCGTGTATCTGGTGGGTGTCAGAAGCTGTGAGCCGCTGGCTGACTTTTTACATTTTTATCTGAATATGATCCGCGGAAATGTGGTACTTGTGAAGACCACCAGCGTAACGGAAATGTTTGAACAAATGATCCGTATCGGTGAAAAGGATGCCATCATCGGTATCAGTTTCCCCAGATATTCCATGAGAACCTTAAAAGCCATTGAATTTGCCAATGACAGGAATGCGAAAGTAATTACCATTACGGACAGCATTCATTCCCCTATGAACCTTTATTCTTCCTGTAATTTGCTTGCAAGAAGTGACATGGTTTCCATTGTAGATTCCCTGGTGGCGCCTCTTAGCTTAATTAATGCACTTGTAGTGGCACTTTGCTTAAAACAGCCGGAAACAGTAAAGAAAAATCTGGAAACCTTGGAAGAGGTTTGGAATAATTATCAGGTTTATTTAAATGATGAAATCAATTTCATCGATGAGGAGCCGATGCTGAATTATCCGCTAATCAGACAGGAAGAAGAGTAACATGAAACATATTATTGTAATCGGCGGCGGTGCAGCCGGAATGATGGCTGCTTATGCGGCCGCAAAAAAAGGAGCTGCAGTAACACTCCTTGAAAAAAATGAGAAAACGGGTAAAAAGATTTATATAACCGGTAAAGGAAGATGTAATCTCACCAACGCCTGCGAGGCGGAGAAGTTTTTTGACAATATCATCAGCAACGGCAAGTTTATGTACAGTGCCTTTTATCAGTTTGATAATCAGGCAGTAGTACGTTTTTTTGAAGATGCAGGATGTAAATGTAAGGAAGAACGCGGAGAGAGGGTTTTTCCCGTTACAGACCATTCTTCCGATGTGATTGCGGCACTAAACAGAGAATTGAAAAAATGCGGTGTTGAAGTGATGCTTCACACCGGTGTAAAGTCACTAATATTTGAAAGCGAGAATGAAAATAACGGTGAAAAGGACGAAAATGGCGCAGGCGTTTCAAATAGCGGCATCAGGAAGGTTACCGGCGTAGAACTTACAAACGGCAGGAAAATGTTTGCGGATGCCCTGATTGTGGCAACCGGCGGTATGTCCTATGAAGCAACGGGCTCTACCGGAGACGGTTATCTTTTTGCGGAAAAAGCCGGACATTCCATCAAAGAATTAAAGCCCGCATTGGTGCCTTTTACCGTGAAGGAAGACTGGTGTATGGAGATGCAGGGACTTGCCCTTAAAAATGTATCCGTGTCCCTGACAAACGGTAAAAAGAAAATCTATGAAGGCTTTGGAGAAATGTTGTTTACCCATTTTGGTGTCAGCGGACCGCTGATTTTAAGTGCAAGCAGCCATTATGTGAAAAAGTATTTAGGAACGCCTGTAAATCTGACCATTGATTTAAAGCCCGCGCTTTCTAAGGAACAGCTGGACAAACGCCTTTTAAAGGACTTTGAAGAAAATAAAAATAAGCAATTTAAGAACAGCTTAGACGGACTGCTTCCTTCCAAGATGATTCCCGTGATGATTCGTCTTTGCGGCATTTCCCCGGAGAAGAGAATCAATGAAATCACCAAGGAAGAGCGAAACAAAATTGTGGAACTGCTGAAAGGACTACCCCTCACGGTTGACGGTGTAAGAGGCTTTCGGGAGGCGATTATCACCCAGGGCGGCGTTCATGTAAAAGAAGTGAATCCTTCCACCATGGAATCCAAACTGGTAAAGGGACTCTATTTTGCAGGAGAGATTCTTGATGTGGATGCCCTAACCGGCGGTTTTAATTTGCAGGTGGCATGGTCTACCGGTTATCTGGCCGGAGAAAGTGCCGCGGAGAGTTATTCCTAAAATAATTAGGGAATGTGAAAAAGAAAAATCAAAAGGAGTTAAGTATGAGTTTTCAAATTGCCATAGACGGACCTGCAGGTGCAGGAAAAAGTACCATCGCAAAAAGAGTTGCGAAAATCAAAGAATTTATTTATGTGGATACCGGTGCCATGTATCGTGCCATGGGCTATTATCTGATGAAACAGAATGTGGGACCTTATGATGAAGCTGCCATTGAAGAGCATTGTGTAAATGCGGATATCACCATTGCGTATGAAAACGGGGAACAGGTTGTGTTCTTAAACGGGGAAAACGTAAACGGTGTCATCCGTACGGAGGCAGTGGGCAACATGGCTTCCGCCACCAGTAAAAATCCCAAGGTAAGAGAGCGTCTTACCGCATTACAAAAGGAACTGGCACGTACCAATAACGTGGTAATGGACGGTAGGGATATCGGCACCTGTGTATTGCCTTTTGCGGATGTGAAGATTTATCTTACCGCAAGCAGCGCAGTACGGGCGAAGCGTCGTTATGACGAGCTGACTGCAAAAGGTGTGGCATGTGACCTTGCGCAGATTGAAGAAGATATTATCAAAAGAGACCATCAGGACATGAATAGGGAAGTTGCACCCTTAAAACAGGCAGAGGATGCGCATTTGGTAGATTCCTCCTACATGACCATCGAAGAAGTGGTGGATACGATTTTAAAGCTTTGTGAAAAGTAATCCGCGGCTGATTTGTAAGGACAGGAATGAAAGAGAGGCAAAAAGAAGGGATGGAAGTTATACTGGCTAAAAGTGCAGGTTTTTGCTTTGGCGTCAAACGTGCCGTGGAAAAGGTCTACGAACAGACCGGCAGTGAAAAGAAAATCTACACCTACGGACCCATTATCCACAATGAAGAAGTGGTAAAGGATTTAGAGCAAAAGGGTGTTAAGGTAATCGAGACGGAAGAAGAGCTTGCCGCATTAAAAGAAGGAACCGTGGTAATCAGGTCCCACGGCGTACCAAAGAACATTTATGACCTGATTGACGATAAGGGACTTGAGTGCGTGGATGCTACTTGTCCGTTTGTCAAAAGGATACACAAAATTGTCGAAAAAGAAAGTGAAAAAGGCGCGAAAATCGTCATTATCGGAAACCCCGGACACCCTGAGGTGGAAGGAATCATGGGGTGGTCAAAAACCCCTGCAACCGTAGTGGAATCGCGGGAAGAAGCACTGGATTTTACCTGTAAAGAGGGGGAAGAACTTTGTATTGTATCCCAGACGACATTTAACTACAACAAATTTAAAGAATTAGTTGAAATTTTTGAAAAAAAAGGTTACAATGTTAATGTTGTAAATACTATCTGTAATGCTACGGAAGAAAGACAAACAGAAGCAGGAGAAATTGCTTCCAAAGTTGATGTTATGATAATAATAGGTGGCAAGCACAGTTCCAATACCCGCAAGTTGTACGAAATCTGCAGTGAAAAGTGCCCATCCACATATTTTATACAAACGCTGGAAGATCTGCATCTGGAATTACCTGAGGATGCAGCTACGGTGGGAATTACTGCGGGGGCTTCCACCCCCAACAATATCATTGAGGAGGTTCAAAATTATGTCAGAATTAACTTTTGAACAAATGTTGGAAGAATCATTAAAGACAATACATACAGGAGAGGTAGTTGAAGGTACAGTCATTGATGTTAAGCCTGAAGAAATCATTCTCAACATCGGCTATAAGTCAGACGGTATTTTATCCAGAAATGAATATACCAATGAGCCGAACGTAGACTTAACAACTGTAGCGAAACCGGGCGATACCATGGAAGTTAAAGTCCTTAAGGTAAACGACGGCGAAGGACAGGTTGTTTTAACCTACAAGAGACTGGCTGCTGACAGAGGCAACAAGAGAATTGAAGAAGCATTCAATAACAAAGAAGTTCTCACAGCGAAAGTATCCCAGGTACTTGACGGTGGCTTAAGCGTTATCGTTGATGAAGTAAGAATCTTCATTCCTGCAAGCCTTGTTTCTGATGTATACGAAAAAGACCTGTCTAAATATGCAGGACAGGAAATCCAGTTCGTAATCAGCGAATACAACCCTAAAAGAAGAAGATATATCGGTGACAGAAGACAGCTTCTTACCGCTGAAAAGGCTGAAATGCAGAAGAAACTCTTCGAAAGCATTCAGGTTGGCGATGTAGTGGAAGGTACTGTTAAGAACGTAACTGATTTCGGTGCATTCATCGATATCGGCGGTGCAGACGGACTTCTTCATATTTCCGAAATGAGCTGGGGCCGCGTTGAAAATCCCAAGAAGGTATTCAAGGTTGGCGATACAGTGAAAGCATTCATCAAAGAAATCACAGGAACCAAGATTGCACTTTCCCTTAAATTTGCAGATGCAAATCCTTGGAAAGATGCAGCTGAAAAATATGCAGTTGGTAACGAAGTAACCGGTAAGGTTGCAAGAATGACTGACTTTGGTGCTTTTGTGGAATTAGAAGCAGGTGTAGATGCACTTCTTCATGTTTCCCAGATTTCCAAAGAACACATCGAAAAACCTTCAGATGTACTTAAGGTTGGTGAAGAAGTAACTGCTAAGGTTGTAGATTTTAACGAAGCTGACAAGAAGATCAGCTTAAGCATTAAAGCAATGTTCGCTCCCGAACCTGCACCTGAAGCTGAAGAAGCTCCTGCAGTGGAAGAAGAGGATGCTGATGTTGTTTCTGTTGATATCGAAGCAGTTATCGCAAACGAAGCAGCTGAAGAAGAATAAGATTAAATACGGGTGAATCTCATGATTTATGACTATGAATATTTTAAGGGAGCTGTGTTTCAGCTGACCAAGATAGACCTAAATGCCTACAAAGAACGTCAGATGAAGCGTCGTATCGATTCCTTAATTGCGAAGCATGGTTGTAAAGGATACGATGATTACATCCAATTACTGAAGACGGACAAGTCCAGATTTGAAGAATTCGTTACTTACCTGACTATTAATGTATCGGAATTTTACAGAAATCCCGATCAGTGGAAGGTGATGGACCAGACCATTATTCCGGAACTGATTTCCAAGTTTGGTAAGAATTTGAAGATTTGGAGTGCAGCCTGTTCTACAGGCGATGAGCCGTATTCTTTGGTAATGGCACTTTCCCGACACATACCGCTGAATATGATTAAAATTGTAGCTACAGACCTTGATAAGCAGGTGATTGCTAAAGCAAAGGTTGGTCTTTACAATGAGAAGAGCATTCAGGGTGTGCCGGAAGATTTAAAGAAAAAATATTTTACCAAAGTGGGTCTTTCTTATCAGATTTCTGATGAGATTAAGTCCAGGGTAGAATTCAGAGAACATAATCTGTTGAATAATGATTATCCGAAAGGGTATCATATGATAGTGTGCCGTAATGTACTGATTTACTTTACGGAGGAAGCGAAGGATGAGGTGTTTGTGAAATTCCGTGAATCCTTAGCGCCGGGAGGGATTCTTTTTATCGGCAGTACAGAACAGATTATGACGTACAGAGAGATGGGATATGAGAGAAAGAGTTCTTTCTACTATGAGCGTCCTCTGCAATAAACCAAAATGAAAAGAGGTATCCGTCGGATACCTCTTTTATAAGATAAGGGAGAGGTTAAATGAAAACACTAGTAAAGAAGTATAATGAAACCAGTTTGATTTTAAGAATTGCCATCGGTCTTGTACTTGGTGCAATTCTTGGCTTACTGATTCCGGGAGTGACTGCAATCAGCACTTTAGGAAATGTATTTGTAGGTGCACTGAAAGCGATTGCTCCGGTACTTGTATTTGTACTGGTACTTAGTTCTGTGGCAAATGCCAAAGGTGGCGTAGGTAAAAGATTCCGTACAGTAATCCTGCTGTATATGTTAAGTACCGCGCTTGCTGCATTTACGGCTGTAATCGGTTCCTTTTTATTCCCTGTTACCATCCGTTTAACAGAAGGAACAGAAGGTGCAGCGCCCAGTGGTATTGGTGAAGTGTTAAATAATTTATTAAATAACATGGTTCAGAATCCCATCAAAGCAGTAGCAGAAGGCAACTATGTTGGTATCCTTACCTGGGCTATTGTAATTGGTCTTGCCATTAAGAATCTTTCTTCTGAAAATACCAAGAAAATTACAGTAGACATCTCCGAAGCTATTTCACAGGTAGTTCGTTGGGTAATCAATCTTGCACCCTTCGGTATTTTCGGTCTGGTATTTTCCGCAGTATCTACAAGCGGTCTTGAAATCTTTACCGAATACGGAAAATTACTGTTATTATTAGTTGGTTGTATGCTTGTAGTTGCACTTATAATTGATCCTTTTGTGGTATTCCTCTGCTTAAGAAGAAATCCTTATCCGCTTGTATTTAAGTGCTTAAAGGAAAGTGGAATTACAGCATTCTTTACCAGAAGCTCTGCAGCAAATATTCCGATTAACATGAACCTTTGTGAAAGAATGGGACTTGATAAAGACTTCTATTCCGTGTCCATTCCTTTAGGTTCCACCATCAATATGGATGGTGCAGCCATTACCATTACGGTTATGACTCTTGCAGTAGCAAATACCATGGGTATTACCGTTGATATTCCTACCGCGTTTATTTTGGCAATTATTGCAACCCTCGGTGCATGTGGTGCATCCGGCGTGGCAGGCGGTTCCTTACTCCTGATTCCTATGGCATGTTCCTTATTCGGAATCGGAAATGATATTGCAATGCAGGCTGTAGCAGTAGGATTTATCATTGGTGTGGTACAGGATTCCCTGGAAACAGCAATTAACTCCTCAGGTGATGCAATGTTTACTGCAACTGCTGAATTCATGGAATGGAAGAAGAAGGGAAAAGAGATTAAGTTCTAATATGTTTACGGAAGAAATCAGACAAAAATTAAAGGATGGATTTTTTTACGACAGAATAGCAAATATCTATGGATCCGAGAGCCTGGTTCCCTATCAAAGAGAGCGTTATCTGCGCCTTCTTTCCGTGTTTGAAGAAACCTATGGAAAAAGGGATGTCTATGTATTCAGTGCACCCGGCAGAACGGAAATCGGCGGAAACCATACGGATCATCAACACGGCAAGGTGCTTGCGGCGTCCGTGCATTTAGATACCGTTGCCGTAACAGCGAAAACCGATGATGGTATGATTCGCGTTCTTTCCGAAGGGTATCCTGAGATTGTTTTTGCATTAAATGATCTTACCTTAAAGCCGGAGGAAAAAGAAACTACAGTGGCTTTGATTAAGGGGATTCTTAGGGGCTTTACAGACAACAACTATGAAATCGGCGGTTTTTCTGCCTGTATCAGCAGTGATGTTTTAATCGGCGCGGGACTTTCTTCCTCAGCGGCCTTTGAGACCCTGATAGGAACTATTCTTTCCGCTTTGTTTAATGAGAACAGGGTTTCACCAATCCAAATAGCACAAATTGGCCAATATGCGGAAAATGTATACTTTGGCAAGCCCTGTGGTCTCATGGACCAGATGGCAAGCTCCGTAGGCGGCATGGTTTACATTGATTTTGCTGACCCCAAGGAGCCTTTTGTTGAATCCATTAAGTTTGATTTAAAGTCAGAAGGATATCGCCTTTGTATTACTGATACCAAGGGCTCCCACGCGGATTTGACAGAGGATTACGCGGCAGTACCTGCAGAGATGAAAGCGGTGGCGGCATACTTCGGAAAAGAGGTTTTACTTGGCATCACCGAAGAAGATATTATTCAAAACTGGAATGCACTGCGGGAAAAGGCCGGCGACAGGGCTGTGCTTAGAGCCATGCACTTTATTCAGGAGAATGAGAGAGTAGAAAGGCTCAGAAAGGCGCTGCTTTCCCAAGATATGGATGTCTTTTTGGAAACCATTCAGGCCTCCGGAAAAAGCTCATTTTGCTATCTTCAAAATGTATACTCCAACCATGATGTGAAAAACCAAAGCGTTTCCCTGGCCCTTATGATGAGTGAGCAGTTCCAAAACGGAGAAGGTGCATGCAGGGTACATGGCGGCGGTTTTGCGGGAACCATTCAGGCTTTTGTGAAATCAGAGCAGGTAGATGCATATAAAGAGAATATGGAGAAGCTTTTTGGTGAGGATTCCTGTCATATCATGTACATCCGGAAATACGGCGGTATTTGTGTGATTGAATAGACTGATATGTTCGAGGAGTTAAGAAAAAAAGATTACCTGAAACAAATGAAAAAGCCTTGCGCATGATTGTGCGCAGGGCTTTTCGTGTTCGTGTGATATATTTCTCAAGTGGAAATGCAATCCATTAAGGCTGTACCGCCATAACGCTTAAGATATGGCTTGCATATTCAGAGAATAACTCGCGGTTTCTCTTAATGTCATCGGTCAGTTCAAAGAACATTTCATTTGACTTGTAATCTCTTTTAAAGAAGGGATTCACAAGCGCGTCCCACTGGGGAAGATAGGTTCCGAACTTTCTGGTATAGCAGTTGGAAGCGGTTGCTTTTTCGCGGTATTCCTTGTCTACATAAGAAGCAATGGTTTTGTGAAGTGCCTGGTCTTCGGTAGGCAGGTAATAGTAATCCTTGAAGTTGGCGTAGAAGTACTTTAATTCCTCTTCATAAATGGGGATGATTAAGGTGCCTTCCGTACCTTCGCCCTTAAAGTGACACCCCTTGGCCATACAGGATACCGGCATGGGAAGAGGAGAGTCGAAGGTAAGCTTCATAAGCAGTTCTTTCCTGGGAATACCATGAATATCATTATAATAATTCGCCTGTACCTTCTTGGCAGTAACAGGGAAATTAAACAGGTCATAGTAGGAAAGAATCGGCAGGATTTCAAGCATGCCCTTTATATCATCAGAGTTGTGCTGAAGCAGTGTTCTGTAGAGGTTATAATCCTGGGAATTGGTATAATCCTGATAAACACTGATTAAATCGCCGCCGCTATAGGTATCCTCCCGGTTAATGCCAAGGAAGTATTCAATGGTCTTTTGTTTACAGTTGGGAAGCTTTAAGAAGCTCTTGTAAGCGGAAACTCTTCTGTAAATATCGATTCCTTCAAAACGCTCAAAGCTGTAAGGCAGTTCATAGGCCTTTGCCTTCTGTGTCAGATAGGGAAGGTCAAAATTATTTCCGTTAAAATGTAACAGATAAGTATAATCGGCAACAAAAGAAAAGAAGGATTTGATTAATTCCGCTTCTTCTTCGGGAGATTGTGCAAACCACTGTCTGATTTGCCAGTTTCCTTCTTTGAAATAAGCACATCCGATTAAATAAAGATTGGAGCTTGCCGCCGTAAATCCTGTAGTTTCAATATCTATAAATAGAATTTCATTTAAAGGAGCAAGACGCTCTAACGGATATTTTAAGACAAAATTATTTAAGATAATTTCTTCCGTTTTCATAAAAAACCTCCTTAAGAAATATAAAATAAACAAATTTAACGAAACAAAATTAAATTCTGTCTGATACAGTGTAACACATTTTTTAAAATTACTGTAGTATTTTCGACAAAAAAATAGTATATTTTATAGTAGAGAATTATTAACATACGCGAATAATGCAGAAAGAAGGTCAGACAATGGCAAAGTTAACGTTTGTAGGCGGTATTCACCCCTATGATGGCAAAGACTTATCAAAAGATAAGCCGATTCGCGACGTGCTTCCGAAAGGGGATTTGGTATATCCGTTATCCCAGCACATCGGTGCGCCCGCTACGGCAATCGTTAAGAAAGGTGACAGGGTCTTAGTAGGACAGAAGATTGCGGAGGCTACCGGCTTTGTATCTGCGCCCATCTATGCAACCGTATCCGGAACCGTGAAAGCGGTAGAGCCGCGCAGAGTGGTTACCGGTGACAATGTGATGAGTATTGTGGTTGAAAATGACGGTGCTTACGAAGAAATAGAGTGGCCTGAGGTTGCTCCCTATGAAAGCCTTACAAGAGAAGATAAAATCGGACTGATTAAAGAGGCCGGTATTGTTGGTATGGGTGGCGCAGGCTTCCCTACCTTTATCAAGCTTTCTCCCAAAGAACCTGAAAAAATAGAATATGTAATTGTAAACTGTGCGGAATGTGAACCGTACTTAACCTCCGATTACCGGAAGATGATGGAGGAACCCGAAAAGTTAATCAGCGGTCTTAAGATAGCCTTAAGTCTCTTTGACAATGCAAGAGGTGTTTTGGCAGTAGAGGATAATAAACCGGATTGTATTGAATTATTAAAGAAATTGACCAAGGATGAGCCGAAGATTACGGTGAAAGCATTAAAGACCAAGTATCCCCAGGGTTCTGAGCGTCATTTAATCTATGCCGTTACCAAACGTGCCATCAATTCTACCATGTTGCCGGCAGATGCCGGATGTGTGGTAAATAACGTGGATACCGTGATTTCCATTCACAATGCGGTGATGGAAGGGAAACCCCTGATGTACAGAATCGTTACCGTAACCGGTGATGCCATTGCAAGTCCTTGCAATTTCAGGGTGAGAATCGGTACCAATTATCACGAACTGGTTGAAGAAGCAGGCGGCTTTAAACAGGATCCCGTAAAGATTGTCTCCGGCGGTCCCATGATGGGCTTTGGTATTTTTGATTTGGACGTACCTACCACCAAAACCTCCTCTGCACTTCTTTGTCTTACCAAGGATGATGTTTCTTCCGCGGAGCCTACTGCATGTATCAATTGCGGTAAATGTGTTGAGGTATGTCCCGGTAGGGTAGTACCCAGCAAACTGGCTGATTATGCGGAACATTATGACGAAGAAGCGTTTGTGAAACATAATGGTATGGAATGCTGTGAATGCGGTTGCTGCAGCTACGTTTGTCCTGCCAAAAGACCCCTTACGCAGGTAATTAAGTCCATGCGTAAAATGCAACTTGCAAAGAAGAAAAAGTAGGAGGAATGAACATGAGCGGTTTGATGAAGGTGTCATCCAATCCCCATATCAGGTCCAAACTTTCCACAAGCGCAGTGATGCTTGCAGTGGTGATTGCACTGCTTCCTGCGACCGGCTTTGGTATTTATAATTTCGGACTGGATGCACTTGTTTTAATATTGGTAACCGTAGCAACTACGGTTCTGACAGAACTTATTTTTGAATTATTAATGCACAAAAAGGTGACAATCGGTGATTTCTCGGCGGTTGTAACCGGACTTTTGCTTGCACTGAACCTTCCAAGCAGTGCTCCCTGGTGGATTGGTGTTATTGGTGGTGTGTTTGCAATTTTGGTAGTGAAGATGCTCTTTGGCGGATTGGGACAGAACTTTATGAATCCTGCCCTTGGCGCAAGATGCTTCCTGCTTATTTCTTATACATCCATTATGTGTAATTTTGATTGTGATGCTTATTCGGGAGCAACTCCCCTTGCAGCGCTGAAAGCAGGAGAGAGAGTTAATGTCCTTGATATGATTATCGGAAAAACTGCAGGAACCATCGGTGAAACCAGCGTTATTGCGATTATTATCGGTGCCTGCTTTTTAATCCTGCTTGGCATCATTGACCTGAAGATTCCCGGAAGTTACCTTTTAAGCTTTGTGGTATTTGTAGCGTTGTTTGGCGGTCATGGATTTGACCCTTACTATATCAGTGCGCAGCTTGCCGGCGGCGGTCTGATGCTTGGCGCCTTCTTTATGGCGACAGATTATGTAACCAGACCCATTACCAAGGGCGGACAGTATGTTTATGGTATTTTCCTTGGTATTTTGACCGGTATTTTCCGTATTTTCGGACCTTCTGCAGAAGGTGTATCTTATGCAATTATCATTGGTAACCTTTTGGTTCCTTTGATTGAAAAAATAACCATGCCTAAGGCATTTGGTAAAGGAGGAGAGCGGGTATGAAAAATATGTTAAAAGACGCGTTAGTCCTTTTTGCCATTACGGTTGTGGCAGGTTTGGTGCTGGGCTTTGTTTTTCAGATTACAAAAGAACCCATTGCCCTTGCAGAAGAAAAGGCTGAAAAAGAAGCTTATATGGAAGTGTTTCCCGCAGCAGCTGACTTTGAAGAATTAACCGATGCACAGCCTGTGGATGAAGCTGCCTGGACCCAGGCAGGTTTTGGCGGCGTATCTGTAGATAAAGTACTTGCGGCAAAGGATGCAGCCGGAGAGACCTTAGGGTATGTCCTTATGATGACCGGCCATGAAGGCTACGGCGGTGATATCACCTTTTCCATGGGTATTACCGGTGAAGGCAGCGTAAACGGTATTTCCTTACTGAGTATCAGTGAAACGCCGGGCCTTGGTATGAATGCGGAAGAGGTATTAAAACCGCAGTTTGCAGATAAGCAGGTGGCAGAATTTACGGTTACCAAATCAGGTGCAACCTCAGATAGTGAAATCAATGCCATCAGTGGTGCAACCATAACTTCAAATGCAATTACAGATGCCGTAAACGGCGGTCTGTTTTATTTCAGAAATTGGTTAGGAGGTGGAGTTGATGCAGCAAAATAGTGTAATGGAACGTTTGAAAAACGGTATCATCAGCGAAAATCCCACCTTTGTACTGATGCTGGGAATGTGTCCCACATTGGCGGTAACGACCTCTGCCGTAAACGGTCTTGGTATGGGCCTTACTACCATGGTAGTTCTTGCCATGAGTAATATGTTTATTTCCCTTTTACGGAACGTGATTCCCGATAAAGTAAGAATTCCTGCATTTATTGTAGTAATTGCGTCCTTTGTAACGGTAGTGGAACTTTTGCTGAAAGCATATATTCCTTTTTTGTATGCGGCGCTTGGATTATACATACCGCTTATCGTGGTAAACTGTATTATTTTAGGCCGTGCAGAAAGTTACGCATCCAAAAACGGTGTGGTATTGTCCTTGTTTGACGGGATCGGTATGGGCCTTGGATTTACCGTGGCACTTACGATGATTGGCGCTCTGAGAGAACTTTTGGGTGTAGGCGAAATTTTCGGCTATGCGGTAATGCCCGAAAGCTATGTGCCTTGTAGTATCTTCGTACTGGCACCCGGTGCATTCTTTGTACTGGCGGCCCTGACAGCCGTTCAGAATAAACTAAAAATGATTGGCGAAAAGAAGGGCAAGGATATGTCTAAGGTAGGTTCCGGCTGCAGTGAAGATTGTATGAACTGTGGGGAAAAGGGCTGTGCCAAGAGATTTTATGACACATCCGCAGAACCCAAGGTTTCAGAAGAAAACCCTAAGCAGAAAGAAGAAACAGTGAAGGAGGAAGCAGCAAATGATTAAAGAATTACTTGTTATTTTACTTTCATCATCACTGATTAGTAATGTTGTTTTAAGTCAGTTCTTGGGACTTTGTCCCTTCCTTGGTGTTTCCAAGAAAACAGAAACCGCTGCCGGTATGGGAGCTGCCGTAATTTTCGTTATTACACTGGCTTCCGCAGTTGCGGGCGTGATTTATCAGTTTATTTTGGTACCCTTTGACCTTACTTATTTGCAGACCATTGTATTTATTCTGGTAATTGCGGCACTGGTACAGTTTGTAGAAATGTTCTTAAAGAAATTTATGAAATCTCTTTATCAGGCGCTGGGTGTTTATCTGCCCCTGATTACCACCAACTGTGCGGTACTTGGAGTGGCCCTTACCAATGTGCAAAAAAATTACGGAATCGTAACCGGTATCGTGAATGGTTTTGCAACTGCAGTGGGCTTTACCGTTGCAATCGTAATTCTTGCCGGAATCAGAGAAAAAATGGAATACAATGATATCCCCGAATCCTTTAAGGGAATGCCCATTGTACTGATTACAGCAGGACTGATGGCAATTGCATTCTGTGGATTTTCCGGACTGTTATAGGAGGTGCCGTAATGAGTTTAACTGGATTATTAGCAGCAATCGCGGTAGTAGGCGGTGTGGGATTATTCATCGGCCTGTTTCTGGGCGTGGCTGCCATCAAATTTAAAGTCGAAGTAGATGAAAAAGAAGAAGCGGTTTTAGCAGTATTACCCGGTAATAACTGTGGTGGTTGCGGTTATCCCGGCTGTAGCGGTCTTGCTGCAGCAATTGCCAAGGGTGAAGCAGAAGTAAATGCCTGTCCCGTCGGCGGAGAACCGGTAGGTCTTAAAATTGCGGAAATTATGGGCGTGGAAGCAGGAGAATCCAAGAGAATGGTTGCTTATGTCAGCTGCCAGGGCGATTGTGATAAGGCAAAGATTGATTATGAATACACGGGAATCGAAGACTGCCGTATGCTTTCCTTTGTACCAAACGGCGGAGCCAAGTCTTGTGATTACGGATGCCTTGGCTACGGAAGCTGCGTAAAGGTTTGTCCTTTTGATGCCATCCATGTTGAAAATGGTATCGCAGTGGTTGATAAAGAAGCATGTAAGGCTTGCGGCAAATGTATAGCAGTATGTCCCAAGAATTTAATCAGCCTGATCCCTTATGATGCAAAGTATGTAGTGGCATGTGCTTCCAAGGATAAAGGTCCCGTGGCCATGAAGGTATGTGACGTTTCCTGTATCGGATGTCAGCTTTGTAAGAGAAATTGCGAAAGTGAAGCAGTCGTTGTTGAGAATTTCAATGCAACCATCGACCAGGAGAAATGTATCGCATGCGGTAAATGTATGGAAGTATGTCCCAGAAAGTCTATTGTGGAACATAAGTAGAGGATAAGGTATGAATGAAGTAAAGGTGTGTTTGGGGAAAACTGGAATCGTAGTAAATAAAAACGGATTCGGCGCGCTTCCAATCCAAAGAATCAGTGACGATGCCGCGGTTTATTTACTGCGCAAAGCATATGACGGCGGAATCCGTTTTTTTGACACCGCAAGAGCCTATAGTGACAGTGAACACAAGGTGGGACTTGCCTTTGCAGGAATGCGTGAAAAGGTGTATATCGCAACCAAAACAGGTGCGCAAACCGGTGAAGCCATGAAGAAGGATTTGGAAAAGAGTCTTGAAACCTTAAAGACGGATTATATTGATATTTATCAGTTCCATAATCCCGCTTTTTGTCCCAAGCCGGGTGATGAAAGCGGGCTTTACGACGCAGCACTGGAGGCCAAAAAAGAAGGCAAAATCAGACATATCGGGATTACCAATCACCGTCTGTCCGTAGCCTGGGAAGCGGTAGAAAGCGGTCTTTATGAAACACTGCAGTTTCCCTTTGGTTATCTGGCAACCGAAAAGGAAGAGGCACTGGTGGAAGCCTGCCGTAAAAATGATATCGGTTTTATCGCCATGAAGGCTTTATCAGGCGGACTGATTACCAATTCGGCAGCTGCCTATGCTCATGCTGCACAGTATGATAATGTGCTTCCCATTTGGGGCGTTCAGAGAGAAAGCGAACTGGATGAATTCCTTGCTTATATTAAGAATCCTGTAGAAATGACAGAGGAAATGAAAGCCTTTATTGAAAAAGACAGGACGGAATTATGCGGTGAATTTTGCAGAGGCTGCGGTTATTGTATGCCCTGTCCGGTTGGAATTGAAATCAACAATTGTGCCAGAATGTCATTGCTTCTCAGACGTTCCCCTTCTTCGGTACAATTAACGGAAGAAGCACAAAAGAAAATGATGTTAATCGAAGCGTGTATCGGCTGCGGACAGTGTAAAAGCAAATGTCCTTACGGATTAGATACACCGGAATTATTAAAAAAGAACCTTGCCGATTACAAGGAAGTACTTGCAGGCAAGGTATCTGTTCAATAAGTTTGATGAATGCTGCCGTCACTTAGAACGAATATGGCTTCCGTATCGGGAAGCGATTCGATAAGTGACGTGGCTTTTTCATAGCCCAAAAGGAAACAAAGCGTAGAGAGCGCATCGCCGTCTACAGAGTCTTTCGAAAGGATGGTTACCTGTGATAAATCACTGTCAGCAGGATAGCCGGTTTGGGTTGACAGGATATGGTGATATAAAACATCATCTATGATGAAATAGCGCTCATAGTTTCCGGAGGTTACCACGGAGTAATCATTCACGGGCAGCACCAGAAGAGGCTTGCCGCTGTCATCAAAAGGACGTTTGATGCCAACTTGGAAAGGACGGTTACCGGGCTTTTGGCTAAGCGCCAGGACATTCCCGCCCAGATTAATCAGAGCGGATTCCACATCCTTTTCCAGCAGATAACTTTTTAGTCTGTCGGCAATGTAGCCTTTGGCAATGAAACCAAGATCCAGCGTCATGGAAGGATCTTTTAGAGTGACTTCATTTCCGTTTAAGAGAATATTTTCATAATTTACATGGCTCAGCGCATCTGTTATCTGAGCATCCTCAGGAATAAGCTGATCTTCATTGTGACCGAAATTCCAAAGGCTGGAGAGCGCGCCTACGGAAGGGTCAACCAGCCCCTTCGAAAGACGCGAATAAGATAGCGCCTTATCCAGTAAAAGAGCGGTTTCGCTGTTTACGCATACCGGCGTTCCGTTACTGTGGTTGATGCGCCAGATATCGCTGCCTTCCTTGGTACGGCTAAACAGATTCTCATAGGTTTGCATCTGTTCATGGATTCCTAAGCTGAGTGAGTCGGCGCGGGCAGCATCTTTTCCGTAGAGCGTTACCGTAACGACGGTATCAAAATAAAAACCGTTTACGGAAGCGGAAGCATTCGGATGACAGCCGCATAGAAGCGATGTGCAAAATACAAAAAAGGCAGTTAATGCCGGAAGAAACTGTTTCATGAAAATACTCCTTTATGGGAATGAACAATAAATATAGTTAAAAATATCGTAAATATACAGATTTTGTAAGTAAAGAAAGGCGATTTCATGCGATTACCGGGTGAACAGGAAGAAAAAGGAATCAGTCGCAGTGTTATCTATTCCATTGTTGCGTTTTCCTTACTGATACTTATTATATTAGCATGTGTTTTGGTAAGCAATAGCAAAAAAAAGCCGGTGAATTCTTTTGAAAGACCGGAGAATGCTTTTGCAACTGCCAAGCCGGAGGAAGATGCGTATCAGGTAGTGGAAGAATTTGATGACACAGAGCGTCCTACAGATATAGAAACTTTATATGAGAATGGTATGCTCCGGGCGGAAGATTTGGACTTCTGGGATATGTACGATGACAATGAGCCGATTGAAACACCTGCGCCTACGAAAGCGCCCACACCGGAGCCTTCAAGGGAACCTACCGATGAAGAAAAAGCAGCAGACGGCAAACATGTGCAGGTAGCTTTTAAGGACGGAACCAAAGAATGGATTTTAATTGATCCGGACCTTCCGGCAAAGAAATATGATTTTACCAAGATGAACGCCGTAAACGGTAAGATGGTTTATTATGACGGAAATCAGAAATTATCCAGGCTTGGTGTGATGCTTTCCGAAGAAAATACAGAGGTTGATTTTGAAGCAGTAAAGGAAGACGGAATTGACTTCGTAATACTTAAGGTAGGCGGCAGAGGATACGAAACGGGAGTTATTTCTATTGATACAGCGTTTCCTGATTATGCCGAAAAGGCCAAAGAAGCAGGACTTAAGGTGGGTGCTTATTTTTCCTCTCAGGCAGTAACTGTAGAAGAAGCCAAAGAAGAAGCCCTGTTTGTGGACGGAATTTTGGACGGCTATGAAATCAGTTATCCGGTGGTATTTCGGATGGATAGCTTTACCTATGATTCAGCCAGGACGGATATTTTAGATGTGGATGCCAAAACAGAGATTATTCAAACCTTTTTAGATACCATCGAAGAGGAAGGATATCATGGCGTATTGTATGGCAGCAAAGATTTCATCCTGACGGAAGTATTGTATGAAAAGTTACTTCCGGATACGGAAATCTGGCTGACCGAGGATAAACCGGTACCGGATTATCCCTATCATTTCCAGATGTGGGAATATGCCCAGGCTGAAAAAGTAAAAGGCGTAAGCGGAAGCATTGGTCTGACCATCAGCTTCGTGGATTACGCCCAAAGATAATTTGATAAAGTTTTGGAAATAAAATTATTCATTTACCTGATAATTTAATATTTTCGGTGAGATTTTTAAGTCTGAATAGATGTCGGCGTAAGCCTTAGGAGAGAGTCCATCCAAATAATTGGGGACGAAATTCTTGGTTACGCCGGCTTTTTTTAGGATGTCGATTGCTTTGTTGTAAGCAATGGCAGCCTCGGTTTCGGTATGGTAGTTTCCGATGGTATAATTACCGCGGATATGGATTTTCGCAGCATAAAGGGTACCTTTGGCGGTTTCTTTCTTGGAAACCCCGTTGTAGACATTGTAGATTTCAATGTTTTCATAGCGGAAATCCAAATTGTCACCATTCACAAAACGGTAATCCTTGCCTTCCACGGCATAGTTTTTGATGCCGTATCTGCTGACGATATTTACCTGCATCCCATAATCAGCCACAAAGAAATGCCGGCCTCTCTGCATGATTTTGCGGGAAGAGTAATAAAACAGGTCATCAATATCAAACTTCAAAATTTGTGTATGGGATAAATAGTACTCAAAGTATTTTTTGTGCAAATAAATGGGAGTGGCAATATACATGCCGTTGTCCCTGAAATTAATGAGGGTTACCCATTTCTCAAAAGGAAGAACGCGGTGAGAGGAATGATCCAAAATAGTAAGCTGCGTATCTTTTAAAAGGTTGGAACCTTCCAGATAAGCGGCAAAGGCTTTGTAAGGGGTATCGTAACTGCCCAGACTGATATGTTTCCTCTTGTGGGTGATGGAGGCACGGTAGTATTCGGTACCATCTTTTTTTTGTGCCGGAAATACACCCGGTAAGCGCTTGCCCATAAGCCGTTCTCCTTTCTTTTCATACTAGAAATATCTTAACATAAAAAGATAGGAAAATAAAACAATTTTGCAAATACTTCCCGGAGATTACATTTTTTAGAAATATTTTTTACGGCACCTGTATAAAATAGTATGGATGGTTATTAACGGATACGGGAAAACCGGAAAGGATTTTGAAAATCATGTACAAAAAATATATTGTCCGTTTATTTGTATGTAATATACTTTTGCTTACGGGGTTATTTATGATTCGCGGAATTCAAGTGACACGGATTGTACCGGCGCCGGCTTTTCAATTGGATTTAGAACAGACGGCAACTGCGCCCAAGGCAGCTAAATACAGTGGAGTGGCCCGCACGGTTTCCTCCGGTCAGCGGGTGGTTTCTTATGAAGTGCTGGAAAAAAAGGAATTGTACAAGCTCTCCAAGGAGGATTATGAATGCCTTCTCAGAATCGTAGAAGCGGAAGCGGGATGTGAGGACGAAAAAGGAAAAATGCTGGTGGCGGGCGTGGTATTAAACCGGGTTAACAGCGATGTATTTCCGGATACGGTGCGGGAAGTAGTATTCCAAAATGAGGGAGGCTCTTATCAGTTTTCTCCGGTTGCAAACGGAAGTTATTATAAAGTGAAGGTTTCAGATGCGACCAAGGAAGCAGTGGACAAGGTTTTGAATGGAGAGGATGTCAGCAAAGGTGCCCTTTATTTTGTTGCAAGAAAACATGCAAATCCCGATAAGATGAGCTGGTTTGACAGCAAATTGAAGCAATTATTCAGCTACGGAGGACATGAATTTTTCACTTCGTTTTAGCATTGTAAAGACACATCTTTTGTGGTAGAATATGTTGAATTATATTTTTATGATGAATATACGCAGGAAAAGAGGAGAATATTATGGAAATCTTATATAACAGTACACGGACCAAAGGAAATCCTGTTAAAGCGTCTGAAGCAATATTAAAAGGTCTTTCTGATGACGGCGGTCTTTTCGTGCCCCAGCAGATTCCCGCCCTTGACAAGTCCTTAGAAGAGTTATCCCATATGACTTATCAGGAAGTGGCTTATGAGGTAATGAAACTTTATCTGACTGACTTTACGGAAGAGGAACTGAAAAATTGTATTAATAAAGCTTATGATTCCAAGTTTGATACGGAAGTGATTGCGCCCATGGTAGAAGCAGACGGTGCTTATTATCTGGAATTGTTCCACGGTGCAACCATTGCCTTTAAGGATATGGCACTTTCTATTTTGCCCCACCTTTTAACAACCTCTGCAAAGAAGAATGACGTAAAGAATGAAATCGTAATTCTGACAGCAACTTCCGGCGATACCGGTAAGGCAGCACTGGCAGGCTTTGCAGATGTGGAAGGTACCAGAATTATCGTATTTTATCCTAAGAACGGTGTAAGCCCCATTCAGGAGAAGCAGATGGTTACCCAGAAGGGGGATAATACCTTTGTTGTAGGGATTCACGGAAACTTTGATGATGCCCAGACAGGCGTTAAGAATATCTTTGGTGATAAAGAACTTGCTGCTTATATGGATGAAAAGGGATTCCAGTTCTCATCAGCAAACTCCATTAACATCGGAAGACTGGTACCTCAGATTGTTTACTATGTATATGCTTATGTGAAATTATTGGAAGAAGAGAAGATTACCTGTGGTGAAAAGATTAATGTTGTAGTACCTACCGGAAACTTTGGTAATATTCTTGCTGCATTTTATGCAAAGCAGATGGGTATCCCGATTGATAAGTTAATCTGTGCATCCAATGAAAATAAAGTATTATATGATTTCTTTGCAACAGGTACTTATGACAGAAACAGGGAATTTGTTTTAACAACCTCCCCGTCTATGGATATTTTGATTTCCAGTAACTTAGAGCGTTTGATTTACCGTATTGCAGGCAATGATCCTGACCGTAACCGTGATTTCATGGAAGCATTAAAGAACAACGGCTCTTATACCATTACAGAAGATATGAGTAAGGAACTGGCTGATTTTTACGGCAATTACGCAAGTGAAGAAGAAACTGCCAAAGCAATCCGCGATTTATATGAAAATACAGGCTATGTGATTGATACCCATACTGCAGTAGCAGCTTGTGTACATAAAAAGTACAAAGCAGAAACCGGAGATGACAAGGTGACAGTGATTGCATCTACCGCAAGTCCTTACAAATTTACGGGAAGCGTAATGGAAGCAATTTCTGAATGCGACCCTGAAACAGATGCATTTGAACTGGCTGATAAACTTTGTGAATTATCCAAAGTACCGTTGCCGAATGCAGTTTTAGAAATTAAGGAAGCACCCGTATTACATGACCATGTATGCGACAAAACGGAAATGAAACAGACAGTAATGAACTTCCTTGGCATTTAATTTGGTTGAAATTCTAAATGAGGTGTTTAGATGAAACACATTTTGGTCGTGGATTTGGTAACAACAAACTTAAAATGTGCAATAGAAATATTAAAAGACCAATATAAGGTTACCACATCCAGAACAGAAATTAACGTGTTGGATATCTTGAAAGATGAGATTCCCGACTTGATATTATATGATATTAATGTACTTAATCATAGCCCGGAAGAGGCTCTGAAATGGAAAAACGCGCAAAAAGATCTCGCCCATATTCCGGTTATCGTGCAATCTACCGTCACAAATGAAGAGATGGAAAGAAATGCAATAAGCTGGGGGGCTGTAGATTATATTTATAAGCCCTATCAACCTGATGAATTACTGCAGAAGGTAGAAGATGCGCTGCGATGGTCTGAGGAGCATAGCAATCATATCAATATGCCGGATATGTTCCGCTCCTACAAGATGAAGATTAAACAGATAGAAGATGCGATTCTTCAAAGCGATAAAGGGAGCTTCATTTTAATTTCCGTAAATCAATTTGATTCTATTGGTGATAAATTCGGAAAATTAATCGGTGATGAACTTGTTTATGAAATAATGAGTGTTTTATTGCAGGAGTTAGAGTACAGTAATAACCTGACTTATCTGGGAGAAGGACAGTTTGTTATTTATTTGGCCGGGGTTACCGAATATGAAAAACTCCGACAGATTGTCAGAAGAATAATGGCAGGCGTGGAATATGAAACCGGGGATAAGTTTTTTGAACAAATCGGCATGAGAATTTCTCTTTGTGCAGGTATTTCCATGAAACCTAAGGATGGAAATTATTATACACCTCTTTATGAAGGTGCTGATAAGGCTGTATATTATTTGAACCAAAGCACGAAGCGAGGATATCATTTTTATAATGCCGATCCTTCCGAACAATTGGTGCATGAAGAGCGGAAGGACCCGATTTATATTCAGCAAATACAGAAGATGATGATAGACGGTATTTCCATAGGAGAAGAGCAGCAATACTTTGAAAAGGCATGCCAGCTGTTGTCTTTATACTTAAAGAGTAAGAAATTAAAGGCCCAGATGCTTTGGTTTCGGTTACACAGTGATGACCGTGAGGAAGCAAAACAAGGCATTGAAGTATTGGGGAATGTAATTAATGAATCCCTGCGAAAGGGTGATATGGCAATCCCCTGCGGTGAAAATCATTATATGTTGATTTTGTTAAAAGCATCGAAGGAAAATGCCAACAGGGTTGCAGAGCGAATCCTGGAAAAGTGGAAAGAGGTTTTCCCTTCCAGCTTAAATCTGCCGGATTGTGAAATCAGAAGTTTATAAAGATTATAAAAAAGACTCCCAATCGGGAGTCTTTTCCGTTCCTGTTTAAGATTTGAAAATTCATGGCACATTTATAATCTGTTACACATATCTTCATAGGGCAAATCGCTGCCGATGGACATGTAAGCGGGACGTATGATTTTCCCGTTGTTTGCAAGTTCTTCCATACGGTGTGCACTCCAACCGGAAATACGTGCAATGGCAAAAATCGGAGTATAAAGCTCAAGCGGTAAGCCCAGCATATGATAAACAAAGCCTGAGTAGAAGTCTACGTTGATGCTTACACCTTTATACATTTGGCGTTCATTGGCAATAATCTGGGGAGCAAGCTTTTCAACGAGAGAGTAGAGTGCAAATTCTTTTTGAAGTCCCTTCTCCTCGGACAATTTCTCTACATAGGATTTGAAGATTACGGCACGGGGATCGGATTTGGAATAAATCGCATGACCGACACCATAGATAAGTCCTGCGTGGTCAAATGCTTCTTTATGAAGAAGTCTCTTTAAATAATCGGAAACTTCTTCCTCGTCTGTCCAGTCTTTTACCTCTTTTTTCATGTCTTCAAACATCTGTACAACCTTAATGTTAGCACCGCCGTGTCTGGGTCCTTTCAGGGAACCGATGGCTGCGGCGATAACGGAATAAGTATCCGTCATGGATGAAGTGATAACATGCGTGGTAAAAGAAGAGTTGTTGCCACCGCCGTGTTCCATATGGAGCACAAGTGCAATATCAAGAAGCTTCGCTTCCAGAGGGGTGTATTTGCTGTCGGGACGTAAAATATGTAATATATTTTCCGCTGTAGACAAAGAAAGATCCGGTTTGTGGATGAATAAGCTCTGGCCGTCATGATAATGCTTATATGCCTGATAACCGTAAATGGAAAGCATAGGGAACAAACTAATCAGCTGCAGACACTGCCTGAGTACATTGGGTAAAGACACATCATCTGCACGGTCATCATAAGAATAAAGGGTAAGCACGCTGCGGGCCAGGGTGTTCATCATATCACTACTGGGCGCCTTCATAATAATATCGCGCACAAAGCTGGTAGGAAGAGAGCGGTAGCCGGCTAAAATCTGCTTAAAGGTATTTAATTCTTCTTCATTGGGAAGTTTGGCAAATAAAAGAAGATAAGTGACTTCTTCGAAGCCAAAGCGTCCGTCTTTGGTAAATCCGTCTACCAGATCCTTTACATTATATCCGCGGTAAAATAATTGTCCGTGAGTAGGACGGGAAACACCGTCAATTACTTCACTTGCACGCACATCGGAAATATGGGTAAGTCCTGCAAGAACGCCTTTGCCGTTTAAATCTCTTAAGCCTCTTTTCACATCATAACGGGTAAATAACTCGCTATCGATAACATCTGCCTGCTGAGACATATCTGCAAGACGTATAATATCGGGTGTAACTTCGGAAAATACATTGTGGTCCATAAATTTTCCCCTTTCTGAAAAAATACAGTTTATTATGTTCAAAAATCAATTGAAAATAATCAGGTTTGTAAAGTAGGTTAGTGTTATCGCAAGATAGGATAACAAAAGGAAATATTGCGGATAAGCAATTAGATTATGTGAATAGAAAATACATTAATATTTTAGCATGATAAAGGGCTAAAGACAAGAAAAAAATCATTGTTTATATTTATTTAATGATTTGGACAAGAAATTTCAAAAATGAATAGTTCAAATATTGACTTTTATTTTCAGGTTTGCGATAATACAATAGATGTGCTAAGCAAACAAGTACATAAAAAGTTAGTTACCCCATATTTTTTTATGGGGATCATACAATAATATTTTAAGGAGGACATGAAATGTCAACAAAAGCTTATTATCCGATTTCTGAAATCGGTGCTGGAAAGCCTGGATTTTCCAAGACACGTTCCATCATCGAAGCAGCTTTCTACGGTAATAACGTAGTTAAGGTTAACACCTTAAAAGAAGCTTATGAATTAGCAAAGAATTCACCCGGTACTGTAGTAACAGATATGCCTATCAAAGATGGCGAAACTTTCGGTCTTGAAAAAGACGCTAAGGTTCTGTTATTCAACGATGGTGCAGTAACAGGCCGTTACGCAGCAGCTCGTCGTATCAAAGGCGAACCCGGTGTTGATGAAGCAAAACTTGATAAGGTAGTTATGGACGCTGTTTATGAAACACGTTGGAAAACCATGTATCATGCAGAATGTTTCGTAGGTCTTGACCCTGAATTCATGGTAAAGGCTCACCTTCTTATTCCCGAAGGAGAAGAAAACTTACTTTACAACTGGATGATCAACTTCCAGTATATGTCTGATGAATATGTTAAGATGTACAAGAACTCCGTACCCGTTGGTAACGGAAACGAACCTGACATCTACATCTTCTCTGATCCTCAGTGGGCTCCTCATGAAGCACCTGACGTTGATTACAGCTGCTTAAGCGATCCTTTAACACTTTGCTACTTTGATACCAACCAGAACTGTGCAGCAATTCTTGGTATGAAGTATTTTGGTGAACACAAGAAGGGTACACTTACCATGGCTTGGGCACTTGCTAATAGAAACGGTTATGCAGCTTGCCACGGCGGACAGAAAGAATATACATTACCCGATGGTTCTAAGTTCGTTGCTTCCGTATACGGATTATCAGGATCAGGTAAATCTACATTAACTCATGCTAAGCATGGCGGAAAGTATCCTATCACTGTTCTTCATGATGATGCTTTCATTATCAACACAGATACATGTTCATCCGTAGCATTAGAGCCTACTTACTTCGATAAGACCGCTGATTATCCTACAGGATGTTCTGACAATGAATACTTATTATCTGCTCAGAACTGTTCTTGTACCTATGACTCTGAAGGCAAGATTCAGTTAGTAACAGAAGATATCAGAAACGGTAATGGCCGTGCTATCAAGTCCAAATTATGGTCTCCTAACAGAGTTGACAAGATTGCAGCTCCTGTTAATGCTATTTTCTGGATTATGAAAGACCCTACCATTCCCCCTGTAATTAAGTTAAAAGGTGCAGCGCTTGCTTCCGTTATGGGTGCTACACTTGCTACCAAGACTTCTACAGCAGAACGTGTTGCAGCTGGTACAGATATGAACGCTCTTCGTATCGTTCCTTATGCTAACCCTTTCAGAACTTATCCTCTTGTTAACGACTATGAGAAGTTCAAAAAGTTAGTAGAAGAAAAGAACGTAGATTGCTACATCGTTAACACAGGTGACTTTATGGGAACTAAGTGTAAACCTGCGGATACTCTTGGTATTCTTGAAACAATCGTTGAAGGAAAGGCTAAATTTGAGAAGTGGGGCAACTTCGATGATGTAGAAATCATGTATGATTGGTCCGGTAAGACTGCAGACTTTACTCCCAACATGAACGATCCTGAATACGTAGCAGCTCTTAAGAACGCTATGCAGAACCGTGTTGACGCTGTAAAGGGATTCGCTGAAAAGAAGGAAGGTTATGACAAACTTCCCGATGAAGCACTTGCAGCAGTTCAGAAGTTAGTAGATGCTTTAGCATAAGCAATATACTAAATATACCAAAGATAAAGAAGCGGATATGCTTTCGGGCATATCCGCTTTTCATAGGGATAGCTCTGGGAGAAGTAGTTAGCCGTAAACAGCACCACTAGCGCACGGAAGAATCCCGGATGGGATTCTTATTTTCATTAAATTGGAAGAAAGAAATTAGTTGTATTTTTACCTGTGATTGGGTATAATGATACTAACCTGGAATGTGCGACAACTCCTGTTATTTTGAACCTACAGATACTTTAAACGGGATTCCTACATTGCCTTGTGGCTGTCAAGCCCTCACTTCATAAGAAGGATTGGAAGGGAAGGCAAAAGCATAGGTTGCGGTTACCCACCTAGCGACGCTAGGAGTCAAAAGACAGGAACCGGCATTTTGGGGGAT
The DNA here is from genome assembly GCA_017561085.1 of Lachnospiraceae bacterium. Lineage (GTDB taxonomy): Bacteria > Bacillota > Clostridia > Lachnospirales > Lachnospiraceae > Suilimivivens. Next base: position 15,827 of record JAFZDQ010000005.1, on the reverse strand, counting down.
ACGAAAGAAAAGCAGTCATTAGTTGACTGCTTTTCTTTTTGTCTTTGTTTCTGAAAGAATACCGTTTTAAGCCGGAAATACCGGGATAGAGGTTGAGGATAAGATGAATCGGGAAATCAAAATTTGTGCCAAAATAATGGTGGTTATTGTGCTGACCATTATATTTATGAGTGTTATTAAACAGGATGTTTTGCAAAGAAGTAAAAAGCAGCCGGATGGCGAATACATAAAGAAAGAAGATATCATCCTTTTGGCGGATACAGTATCTCAGATATCCGCTTTTATGCCGGAATCCATATCCGTCCCCGGTTTTGGTCAGGAATCAAATCTGCCGGATGATCTTAGGAGCGGGGGCCCGGAAGAGTATCTGACATACGGGGATTATATAACAATTTTGAAACTTGCACAGCAGGAATTCCATGGAGAAAAGTACGGAGAATATGTTTATGATGAGATTTATCAGGAAGAATTTTATCTGTTGAAAGAGCATTTTTATCTTTTTTTCGATGCATGGATGAAAGATATGGGATTATCCAATATCATTTATCAGGAAAAGTTTTCTGTTCTTTGTAAAGATAAGGAGGAACTGTTGCTTGCAGCTGACGGGCTGAAATACAAATTTCATACGAAAGAGATTGGGGAATTGTCATTTACAGATGCTTCTTTTTATGTTCTTGAAATGGATAACAAGAAGGAATTTTTGACGTTAGTAAGCAAGGAAAACACTTCATTTACACTTCCTTTTGCCTGGCTTATGAAAAAGGAGCAGGATTTGCTGACATTCTTTTGGATGGACAATGAGATAATCTATCAGGCAGGTGAAAAAGAATTACCACTTGACGATGGTTTTGATAAGGTGGTCAGTCTTACCTTTTCTCAAGGAAATTTAATCAAAGCACAAGCGTTTACGGAAAAAACTAGCGGTGAATTATTAAGGAGAAACGAAACAGAACTGGAAATAGAAGGGATAGGTGCGGTGTCCCTTCATCCGGATTTGAAACTATATAAACTTCACGGAACCCTCCAAACCGGTTCCATAAATGATTTGCCAATCGGATATGAATTTGCTGATTTTGTCATGGAGAATGGAAAAGTTTGTGCAATTCTTTTGACGGCGGAAGCTAACATGGACAAAATAAGGGTGGCCATCAAAAATAATCTGTTTTCGTCTCTGTATCATGAAGAGATTATACTTTCCTGCGACAGCGACGGGGTGTTTTATTACGGAACCTATGAAGAACCTAAGGAATTATCTTTGGCGGCAGGAGAACAACTGGTGATTGGTGATGAAAAGGAATATCAAAATTCAGATAGAATGCAGTTTATTCCAACCGCCCATTCGGGGAAAATAGAAATTCACGATCTTAAAAGAAATAAGATGCCCGTTTGTGTCCGAGGCAGTTTGGAAATTTTATGCTGCGAAGAAGGGTATGTTCTTATTAATGAATTATATCTGGAGGAATATCTTTATTCGGTTGTACCCAGTGAAATGCCGGCGGCTTATCCTCATGAAGCGTTAAAGGCCCAGGCGGTAGCCGCCAGAACCTATGCATATCAGTATCTGAAAAATCCCGGCTATCCGCAGTTTGGAGCCCATGTGGATGATAGTGTTTCTTATCAGGTTTATAACAATATTGAGGAACATCCTGCCTCTACGAAAGCGGTTAGGGAAACAAAGGGAGAGATGCTTTTTTTCGGGGAAGAATCTATTACACCGTATTATTATTCCACCTCTTGCGGCATGGGAACGGATGCTGATGTATGGGGAGAGGGGAATGCAGCAAACTTTCCCTATTTGACCGCTAACGGAATAGGAGAAGAAAAAGATTATAATGCGGAAGAACTCACGGAAGAAGAAAATTTCCGGGAATGGATATTGTCTGAAAATGAAAAAGACTTTGAGTATGAAATTCCATGGTACCGGTGGACCTATGAAGGGAAGGCACTTTCGCCGGATGATATTTTTGCGCGTCTTTTGGAGCGCTATCAAACTTCACCGAATCAAATTTTAACCAAACAAAAAGGTGGAAGTTTTCAAAGCATTTCACCGGAAAAGTTTCGTAAAATATATGCAATTACGGAAAAAAAGCGTAATAGCGGCGGTGTTCTCCATGAACTGGAAATAGAGACGGATAAGGGAACCTATCTGGTGATGACGGAATATAGTATCAGATATGTTCTGGCGGCAGGAGGGGAGATTTGTTTAAAGAACGGAGAAAAAAGTCCTTGCCAAACGCTGCTGCCCAGTGCTTATTTTGTACTGGATGAATGGTTTGAAGGTGACGAAGTGACCGGCTTTACTCTTTATGGAGGCGGATATGGTCATGGTGTCGGAATGAGCCAGAATGGGGCAAAGCAGATGGCCCTAAAAGGGTATTCATACGTAGATATTTTGCAATTCTTTTATCGGGAAAGTGTCATAAAGCAGTTATATGAATAGATTAAGTACTAACACGGAAAAGGTATGGATGGGAGACGGTGGCATGAAAAAAATATATTTATTTGGCCGTGATTTCAGTAAGCAGCTGCGTGGTAAAAATATTAATTCCTATGCTGCCGGCTGTGCCTTCTTTTTGTTTTTGTCCCTGATTCCGATGATGATGCTTTTGTGTGCAATTATCCCTTATACACCTGTGAAGGAAGCGGATTTGATGAATCTGATTACGGACCTGGTACCGGCTTCCATGGACAGTCTTTTTATCAATATCATTGTGGATGTGTATGACAAATCCATCGGGCTTATTTCCGTTACGGCCCTTGCCACTTTGTGTTCAGCGGGAAAAGGGATTATGGCACTGATGACAGGGCTTAATGCCATTCATGATGTGTCTGAGAGGCGGAATTATTTCAGCCTGCGTCTGATTGCCTGTTTTTATACGGTGATTGTATTGGTTGCACTGGTAGGTTCATTACTTTTGATGGTATTTGGAGGTTTTATAATGGGAATGATCCGTATAAGACTGCCGGAGGCTGTGCTGCTTATTGAATTGATATTATATCTTCGGATTGTATTTAGTTTTATCCTCATAACGATTGTGATTGCACTTATTTATACCTATATTCCCGAATCTAAACAAGGCTTTAAAGAGCAACTGCCCGGTGCGGTAATTGCATCAACCGGATGGAGTGTGATTACCTTCGGATTTTCCGTTTATATGGAAAAGTTTAAGGGGTTTACCATGTACGGCAATCTTACGGCCATTATTATTTTGATGCTGTGGTTGTATATGTGTATGTATATTATTATGGCGGGTGCGTTGTTAAACAGATATCTGCAACAGCATTGAAATACTTTGTGCCGAAAAAAGAAAGCAGGTCTTGACATTTGGGAAAGTCTCAACTAAAATAAGCACATATAGCGTTGATGGTGTTAAGTAGTATGTTATTTTCCGTCAGAGAGAGGAAGTCACCGGCTGAAAGCTTCCTTAGGTTCAGATAACAGTCTTAGAGACATGCGAATTTCCCACCGGAGCTGCTTGAGGGAACAGACTTTGGGTCTTAGTAGTTTGAGCCGGGTAGCGCACGTTAAGCGTAAATGAGAGTCTGTCGATGACAGGAACCAGGGTGGTACCGCGGATTAGAATTCGTCCCTTGTTACAAGTGATTGTAACAAGGGTTTTTTTATGCGCAGCTCGCGGAGAGGAAGTTAGCCGTAAACGGCACCGCTCGCGCGCGGAAGAATCCCACAGGGATTCTTCAAAATAAACTATGTTCGTGATTAAGAAAGGAGTCAGGAATGAACGCAGCATTAGAACAAATTAAGCAGGAAATACTTTCCGGCGCAGAGGAAATCAAATCTTCTAAAGAAGCTTATGAATTCCGTAAGAAATTTTTAGATGGTAAAACAGGTAAGATTGGTTTACTGATGAGAGAAATGAAGAATATCCCTCCGGAACAGAGAGCGGATTACGGTAAAGGCGTAAATGAGTTAAAGGAATGGGCGCTTGGTGTAATCAGTGAATTAGATACCAAGATGAAAGCCAAAGAATTAAAAGAACGCTACGAGGCAGAGAAAATTGATATCAGTTTACCTGCACCCAAAGCACCGCAGGGAAATTTACATCCCATTACCTTAGTAAGAAATCAGTTGATTGATATCTTCGCAGGTATGGGCTTTGAAATTTTCGAAGGAACTGAAATTGAAACAGATTATTACAATTTTACCGCATTAAATACGCCTCAGGATCATCCTGCCCGTGATATGCAGGATACCTTTTATCTTTCCCCTGAATTCTTACTGCGTACACAGACCAGTGCGGGTCAGATTCATGTAATGGAAAATTCCAAGCCGCCTATTAAGATTTTATCTCCCGGTAAGGTATTCCGTTCCGATGATGATGCAACCCATTCACCGATGTTTACCCAGATGGAAGGTCTTGTAGTAGATAAGGGGATTACCCTTTGTGACCTTCAGGGTATGTTAGATGTATTCGTAAAGAAAATCTATGGTGAAAATACCAAGACCAGACTTCGTCCTTCTTATTTCCCTTTTACAGAACCTTCTGTAGAAGTAGACTGCAGCTGTTTTGAATGCGGCGGAACCGGTTGTAAATTATGTAAAGGTACCGGTTGGATTGAGATTTTAGGTGCCGGCGTAGTAAATGACAAGGTGCTGGAAAACTGCGGCATTGACCCCACGGTTTACAGCGGATTTGCATTCGGTATCGGTATCGAACGTACCGCAATGTTAAAATACGGCATCAATAATATTAAACTGCTTTTTGAATCCGATATGCGCGTTTTGAAGCAGTTAAATGATTAAGGAGAAAAGGAAGGTAATTAGATATGATTACACCGCTTAGTTGGTTAAAAGAATATGTAGATATAGATGTAACACCCCAGGAATTACAGGATAAATTATTCTCCTGCGGTTTTGAAGTGGAAGAATTATATGAAGTAGGTAAAGATATCAGCAAGGTAGTTGTTGGACATGTGCTTACCTGTGAAGCAATTCCCGAAACCCACCTTCATGTATGTCAGGTGGACTGCGGAGAACACGGTCAGTTCCAGATTTGTTGCGGCGCGGATAATGTAGCCCCCGGCGGCAAATTCCCGGTAGCTTTAGTAGGAGCAACTGTTTACGCTACCGCAAAGGATCACAAAACAGTAGAAGGTGTTATGACCATCGGCAAAGGAAAACTCCGTGGCTATGAATCCTTCGGTATGCTTTGCTCCGGTGTGGAACTGGGTGTCAGTGAAAATATGTATCCCGGTGCAGGCTATAACGGCCTTTTGGTGCTTCCTGAAGATGCACCTGTAGGAGCAGATGTAAAGCCGATCCTTGGACTGGATGACTGGATTTTTGACATTGCCATTACAGCAAACCGTCCCGACTGCCAGAGTATTTTTGGTATTGCAAGGGAAGTAGCGGCAGTGCTTGAAAAAGAATTAAAAATGCCCGCTCTTGATTATACCGAAAGTGATGCAGAACTTGACGGATTTACCGTAAGCGTAGAATGTCCCGATTTATGTCCCAGATACAGCGCGCATTATGTAACGGATGTAACCATCGGCGAATCCCCTTTATGGATGAAGAGAAGACTTGCCCTTGTGGGAATTGATGCAATTTCCAACGTGGTTGATATTACCAATTATATTTTAAAAGAATTAGGACAGCCCATGCATGCGTTTGACCTTTCTACTTTAGAAGGAAATGCTATCTGTGTAAGACGTGCAAATGACGGCGAAAAGATTACTACCTTGGATGAACAGGAGCTGACCCTGACAAATGCCAATATGGTGATTTGTGACGGCGTGAAACCGGTTGCCCTGGCAGGTGTAATGGGCGGACTGAATTCCGAAATCCGTGAAACCACTTCCGCAGTGTTATTTGAATCTGCAAAATTTGCAAGAGATAACATCAGAAGAACCTCAAGAGCCCTCGGAAAGCGTTCTGATTCCAGTGCCCGTTATGAAAAGGGTGTAGATGAATATGCAACCGTTATGGCGATGAAGAGAGCACTTCACTTAATCGAAGAATTAGGTTGTGGTAAGGTAGCGAAAACCCATGCGGATGTGAATACCGGTAACAGCGTAGACCCCAGAGAAGTTAAGGTAAGCATTACCCGTGTGAACAATTGTCTCGGTATCGTGGTTCCCAATGAAGAAATCATTAAGATTATGAGCAATCTTAATTTAACACCTGCTATTGACGGTGATACTTTAACCCTTCAGGTACCTGCTTACCGTGAAGATATCGTAACTTATCAGGATGTTGCGGAAGAAGTCATCCGTATGTATGGTTATGAGCATGTGGTGCCTGCATTTATGCCTGCTGCAAAGGTAACCATCGGCGGACTGAATTTACAGCAGAAGAGTGAACTTCGTATCAAAAATGCACTTTGCAGCATGGGCGTTTACGAAGGAATCCATTATTCCTTCTTCTCACCTTCAGACCTGGATATGTTAAAACTTCCAGAGGATGCACCCGAACGCAAAGCAATCCGTATTTTAAATCCCATCAGTGAAGAATTATCCCTGATGAGAACCACCCTTGCAGCATCTATGATTAATGCAGTTGCAAGAAACCAGAAGAGAGGAAATCTGGAAGGAAGAATTTTCGAAATCGGTAATGTATTTTTACCTTATGAACTTCCTCTTACCCGTTATCCCGATGAAAAATCCCGCCTTTGCGTAGGTATTTTCGGTGAAAAGGAATCCTTCTTCAGTATGAAAGCCATTGCAGAGAGAATCGCAGAAACCTTACAGGTAAGCTTTACTTTTGAAGCAATGAGCAATTCCTTCTTACATCCTTACCAGACTGCTAAGGTGCTTTGTGAAGGTATAGAAGTAGGTTATTTGGGTAAACTGGCATATGATATTGCAGACGAACAGGATATGCGTGTGCCCATGTTCTTAATGGAACTTGACTTAAAAGCACTTTCTGCTTGGTACGGCAAGAAACCGGTATTTAACCCGCTTCCTAAGTTCCCTGAAGAACAGAGAGACCTTGCCCTTGTTGTTTCCAAGGAAACCACCTGCGGTGAATTAGAAGCAGTTATGAAAGATGCATGCAAATATATTTCCGATATTACCCTGTTTGATATTTATGAAGGAGAACAGGTTGCTCCGGATAAGAAGAGTATGGCGTTTACCGTTGTATTTACACCCAAGGATGAAGCGTTTACCACAGAATCCGTAGATGCATTTGTTAAGAAAATTTTGAAGAAATTAAGCCAGAATTGCGGGGCAGAGCTTCGTAGTTAGTGATTGTCATTTAGGAGGTTGTCATGGAAAAAAAGAACACATGGGAAACTTACAATAAGACACAATTAAAAGCAGTAGACGCTTTTGCAAAAGAATACATGGATTTCCTCAATAAAGGAAAAACAGAACGGGAATGTGTGGACATTATCGTGAATATGCTGGAAAAAGAAGGTTATCGTGAGCTGGAGGCTGTCCGTAAAGAAGGCGGCAGCCTTACAGCCGGCGATAAGGTTTATGCGGTATGTATGAACAAAGCCATTGCAGCATTCCAAATCGGTAAAAAGCCGATGGAAGAAGGCATGAATATCCTTGGTGCCCATATTGATTCCCCCAGACTTGATGTGAAGCAGAATCCTCTTTATGAAGAGGGCGGCTTTGCCTATCTTGACACCCATTATTACGGCGGTGTGAAGAAATACCAGTGGGTAACCATTCCCCTTGCCCTTCACGGCGTCATCGTGAAAAAGGACGGCACAACCGTTGAACTTGCCATTGGTGAAGCAGAAGATGATCCCGTATTCTTTATTTCCGATTTGCTGATCCATCTTGCACAGGAACAGCTGGAAAAGAAGGCATCCAAGGTCATTGAAGGCGAAGCATTAGATATTATTATCGGTAACAAGCCGATTTTGATTGACCAAAAGGATGCAAAGGACAAAGAAGAAAAATCCCTTGGAAAAGATGCGGTAAAGCAGGGAATCCTCCGTATTTTGGAAGAATACTACGGCGTAGAGGAAGAAGATTTTATTTCTGCTGAACTGGAAGTAGTACCTGCAGGAAAAGCAAGGGAAGCAGGTCTTGACAGAAGCATGATTTTGGCTTACGGACAGGATGACAGAGTGTGTGCATTTACTTCTTTAAAAGCAATGCTTGAGGTGAATGCCCCTGTCAGAACAAGCTGCCTTCTTTTGACGGATAAAGAAGAAATCGGCAGTGTGGGCGCCACCGGAATGCGTTCCAGATTTTTTGAAAATGCACTTGCGGAAGTTATGAATCTGGCCGGCGAATACAGTGAACTGGCCCTGCGTCGTACCCTGGCAGCATCCTGTATGCTTTCTTCAGATGTAAGCAGTGCCTATGATCCTTCCTATGCATCCAGCTTTGACAAGAAAAATGTGGCTTATTTAGGCGGTGGTATTGTATTTAACAAATTCACCGGTTCCAGAGGAAAATCCGGCTCCAATGATGCCAATGCGGAATATCTTGCGATGCTTCGTGATGTATTTGCCAAGGAAAAAATCAATTTCCAGACGGCAGAGCTTGGTAAAGTAGACTTAGGCGGTGGCGGTACCATTGCTTATATTCTGGCACTTTACGGCATGAACGTAATTGACAGCGGTGTTGCGGTACTGAATATGCATGCACCTCATGAAGCAACCAGCAAAGCCGATGTATTTGAAGCAAAAAGAGGATACGTTGCCTTCTTAAAGGGAGCAGAAATGTAATGAAAACATCAGATTTTTACTTTGATTTACCGGAGGAACTGATTGCCCAGGATCCGCTTTTGGACCGAAGCGCATCAAGACTTCTCATGGTAGATAAAAACACCGGTGCGTTAAAGCATGAGGTGTTTAAGAACATAAAAGATTATTTCAAAAAAGGAGATTGCCTGGTGCTGAATAACACCAGGGTTCTCCCGGCAAGATTATTGGGACATAAAGAGGATACCGGTGCGGCAATAGAAGTACTTCTGTTAAAGCGTAGGGACAAGGATGTCTGGGAAACCTTGGTAAAGCCCGGCAAAAAAGCAAGGCCCGGTGCCAGAATCGTGTTTGGTGACGGGGCATTAACAGCCACTGTTACGGATATCGTTGAAGAAGGAAACCGCCTTGTGAAGTTTGACTATGAGGGCATTTTTGAAGAGGTTTTGGACAAGCTTGGCGAAATGCCGCTTCCGCCTTATATCACTCATAAATTACAGGATAAAAACCGCTATCAGACGGTTTATGCCAAATATGACGGTTCAGCCGCAGCACCTACCGCAGGACTTCATTTTACGGATGAACTGTTAAAGGAAATTGAAGAACTTGGCGTAAAGATTGCTTATGTGACGTTGCATGTGGGACTGGGAACCTTCCGTCCCGTTAAGGCAGATAATATTTTGGAACATCACATGCATTCGGAATATTACCAGGTTACCAAAGAAGCGGCAGATTTGATCAATGAAACCAAGAAAGCCGGCGGAAGAGTAATTTGTGTAGGAACTACCAGTTGCAGAACTGTGGAAAGTGCCGCAGATGAAAACGGTCTGGTACAGGAGGGCTGCGATAATACGGAAATCTTTATTTATCCCGGCTACCGGTTTAAAGTCCTTGACCTTTTGATTACCAATTTCCATCTGCCGGAATCTACCCTGGTAATGCTGGTATCGGCGCTTGCAGGCCGTGAAAATGTATTAAATGCTTATGAAGAAGCCGTGAAAGAGAAGTACAGGTTCTTTTCTTTTGGAGATGCCTGCTTTTTTACGGATGACTTTACAAAAAATTGGGAATAGTTTATGATAATGATAGTTTGATAACCTATTTTTCGTATGAAAAACTTCAGGAGGGACTTATGGAAGAAAGAAGAAAAAGTAATCGTAGAGAATTAGTTTCTACAATCGTTGTAAAGAGACTTGATAATCCCGCGTTAAATGAACAGGTAGAAATTGATATCGTTGACGTATCTAAAACCGGTATCGGATTCAGTTGCAGTAAAGCACTTGAAATCGGAGCGGTATATGAAGCATACTTAAGAATCTGGACCCAGGAAGTGCTTCATGCGTTTTTGGAAATCGTAAGAATTGAAAAGAAGGGCAGCGGCTTTGGCTACGGCGGTATTTTCATCGGTATGCCTGAAATGGATGCAGCCAGAATCGAAGTTTATGATACGGTTGAAACCTTAAATGAAAACATGTAATCCCGGTAAAAAGATCATAATGTCTGTGGTCTTGGGAATTCTTATCCTTGGCTGTTATGTGATGATGTTTCGGTTTTCGGCGGATAATGCAGGTGATTCATCGGCCATCAGCAGTAAGATTACCAAGGTTCTTATGAAGATTTATGATTATTTTTTCGCATCCGGTCCGGTAGATCCGAATGCGCCGCCTACGGGATTTAATATGCTGGAATACTTAGAAAAGATTGTCAGGAAAGTGGCCCATTTTACGGAGTTCTTTTTGCTGGGTAGTTTATCCATATCATTATTCAGCCTTTGGATGAATTCCGGCAAGAAATGTATGCTGATTGTCTTTTTTCAGTTAGTAATATCAGCAGCCTTTGATGAAATACATCAGTTTTTTGTGCCCGGACGTTATGCCTCGGTTTCTGATGTGATTTTGGATACGATAGGCGGTATGACGGGTGTGATTTGCCTGTATTTATGGATAAATCGAAAAAGAAAAGTAAAGAAAAATGAACGGTAAAGCCGTTCATTTTTTTATTTTATAATCTTTTAATTTAAAATTATGTACAAATTGTATGATTTTGCTTGTAAATTATCAGAAAATTTAGTAAAATACATGCATAGGGGATTTTTGCATTAGTCGAATTACCCAAAAAAGCAAATATTGGAGGGAACTTATATGAATATTTACACAACTGACAAGATTCGAAACGTTGTTTTGTTAGGACATGGCGGAAGCGGTAAGACCAGTCTGGCGGAAGCAATGGCATATTTATCGGGTATTACATCCCGTATGGGAAAGGTAGACGATGGAAATACCGTCAGTGACTTCACCAAAGAAGAACAGAAGAGAAAAATATCCATTAGCAGTTCCATTATTCCCATTGAATGGGGCGGTTATAAGATTAATATCATCGACTCTCCCGGTTTCTTTGACTTTGCCGGAGAAGTAGAAGAAGCAATCAGTGCAGCCGGTGCAGCGATTATCGTAGTAAACGGTAAGGCAGGCGTGGAAGTTGGTACCCAGAAAGCTTGGGAACTCTGCGAAAAATATAAATTACCCAGAATGATTTATGTAAGTAATATGGACGTTGACAATGCTTCTTTCAGACAGGTTGTTGAAGATATGACCGAAAGCTACGGAAAGAAGATGGCTCCTTTCCATTTACCCATCCGTGAGAATGAAAAATTCGTAGGTTATGTAAATGTTATCGGTGAAACAGGTAACAGATGGCAGGGTAAGGAAGTTGTTGAATGTGAAATTCCCGAATACAACAGAGCTAACCTTGAAATCTGCCGTGATACATTGATGGAAGCAGTAGCTGAAACCAGTGAAGAAATGATGGAACGTTATTTCGGCGGCGAAACCTTCTCCGAAGATGAAATCAGAGCAGCAATGAGAACCAATGTATGTGACGGAAGCGTTGTTCCTATGACCATGGGTTCCAACACATTATGTCAGGGTGTTTATACATTGCTTGATGATATTATTAAATATTTCCCCAGCCCTGAAAACCGTTCCGTAGCCGGTATTAACATGAAGACCAATGAAATCTATCATGCTGACTATGATTTCTCCAAAGCGAAATCTGCTTATATTTGGAAGACAATCGTGGATCCTTTCATTGGTAAATACTCCCTGATTAAGGTGAACTCCGGCGTACTTAAGGCTGATGACGTAATCTATAACGTAGATAAAGACGTAGAAGAAAAGATTGGTAAGATTTATGTATTACAGGGAAATAAGCCCATTGAAGTGAAAGAACTTCATGCCGGTGACCTTGGTGCACTTGCGAAATTAACCGCTGCACGTACCGGTAACAGTTTATCAACCAAAGCAACCACTATTAAATTCGGTGCTTGGGAACTTCCTACTCCTTATACATATAAGAGATATATGCCTAAGAATAAGGGTGACGTAGATAAGCTCTCACAGGCTCTTCAGAAGATTTCCCATGAAGACCTTACCATGAAATATGTAAACGACGCTGAAAACAGACAGATGCTCCTTTACGGTATGGGCGACCTTCACTTAGATGTAATTGCAAGTAAGCTCCTTAACGAATATAAGGTTGAGATTGAACTTTCTACACCTAAGGTAGCATTCAGAGAAACAATTAAAAAGACTTCTGATGTAGAATACAAGTATAAAAAGCAGTCCGGCGGACATGGTCAGTATGGTCACGTTAAGATGCGTTTCTCCCCTATGGATACACAGGAAGAAGCCTATGCATTTGAACAGGAAGTAGTTGGTGGTGCAGTACCTAAGAACTTCTTCCCTGCAGTTGAAAAGGGTATTCAGGAATCCGTAGGCAAGGGACCTTTAGCTGCATATCCTGTAGTTGGTGTGAAAGCGGTTCTTTACGATGGTTCCTACCATCCCGTAGACTCTTCTGAAATGGCATTCAAGATGGCTACCATTCAGGCATTCAAGAAGGGCTTCATGGAAGCACATCCTGTACTCTTAGAGCCTATCGTATCCTTAAAGGTTACCGTTCCGGATGCTTATACCGGCGATGTTATGGGTGACTTAAATAAGAGACGTGGACGTGTACTTGGTATGAACCCTGTAGCAGGCGGCAAGCAGATTGTTGAAGCTGACGTTCCTATGATGGGTCTCTTCGGATATTGTACAGACCTTCGTTCCATGACAGGCGGCCGTGGTGAATTTGAATATCAGTTTGCACGTTATGAACAGGCTCCTTCAGACGTTCAGGAGAAGGAAGTTGCTGCAAGAGCTGCTAAGGTAGCAGAAGGAAGCGACGAATAATTAAGTTTATAAAGAATATAGTTCTTTTTAGTAGAAGGCAGATGGCGCATATGGGGGTATGCGCCATCAATTTTTTCTATCTAAAGAAAAAATTGATGTTTATATGCGCAGCTCGCGGAGAGGAATATGCTTGCTGCGCAAGCACGCTCGCGCGCAGGATTGCGCGTGGGCGCAATCCGGTATAAAGCAACGAGCGGAAAGGAGAGATTTTTATGAAGACAATTGACGAAGCAGTTCTTGCCGGTTACAATGCAGGAATCGAAAGAGACAGGCTACGGAGCGGAATCGGACTTCTGGAGTCTGAAAGGACCAAGGAAATCCTACTGGAAAAGTTACCCAAAGCACCGGCTATTATATATGATATCGGTGGTGCCTACGGGGAATATGCATGGTGGCTGACATCGTTAGGATACGAGGTACATTTGTTTGATTTATCGGAAACGAATATTCTGATGAGCAATGAGCTAAGAGAAGAATATCCTACATTTTCATTAAAATCAGCGGAAGTTGCAGATGCACGTGAAATTCCAAGAACTGATAAAAGTGCGGATGCAGTTCTTCTGATGGGCCCTCTTTATTCCATTACAGAATATGAAGAACGAATAGCAGCAATCAGGGAAAGCTACCGTCTTTTAAAGGATGACGGATTACTATTTTCTGCGGCACTGACGCCTTACAGTGTTTTGGTATCCAGATTAAGATATTATCACATTGATGAGTTGGAAAAGCGCAAAGAACTGGATAACCCGGATGTCCTTTCCATGATAGAAAGAGCCCTAAAAGACGGTTGCTATATTAATCCGGAAAAAAGCAGGGCAACCGGAATCGGAAGTAGTCACTTACATACTTCAAAATCACTAAAGGAAGAACTGAAAGCGGGCGGATTTAAAACGGACTTTGTACACGGCATCATGGGGGGAGCATGGCTTCCGAACAATTTGGATGAATTACTCCGGAATGATAAAACAAAAGAAACCCTGATGAAAACGGTACGGATGCTGGACGGACACGAAGAAATAATCGGACTATCCGGACATTTACTGGCGGTTTCGAAAAAGTCACTGTAAAGACAATAACTCTTGTAAATTCCTTGACATTTACATTGGGAATAGGTAAAATTATGAATGGTTTATTATGCCATAATGAGAGGAGATAAAATCATGGCTGAATTATATAATCACCACGAGGTGGAAACGAAATGGCAGAAGGTATGGGATGATGAAAAAGCATTCAAGACCTCTGACGATTTTTCAAAACCGAAATATTATGCACTTGTAGAATTCCCTTATCCTTCAGGCCAGGGACTTCACGTAGGTCACCCCAGACCGTATACGGCGCTGGATATCGTTGCAAGAAAGAGAAGAATGCAGGGATATAACGTACTTTATCCTATGGGATGGGATGCGTTTGGTCTTCCTACCGAAAACTTTGCGATTCAGAATCATATTCATCCGAAAGTAGTTACCGAAAATAACGTAGGACGTTTTAAAGGTCAGCTTCATTCCCTTGGTTATTCCTTTGACTGGGACAGAGAAGTAAATACCACGGATGTTGGATATTATAAATGGACACAGTGGATTTTCCTGAAATTATTTAATGCAGGTCTTGCTTACAAGTCAGAGATGCCCATCAACTGGTGTACCTCCTGTAAAGTAGGTCTTGCAAACGAAGAAGTTGTAAACGGTACCTGTGAACGTTGCGGCGCAGAAGTAGTACGTAAGGTTAAGAGCCAGTGGATGCTTAAGATTACCGAATACGCTGATAAGTTAATTGAAGGACTTGACAGTGTTGATTATGTGGAACGTGTAAAGGTTTCCCAGAAGAACTGGATCGGTAAATCTACCGGTGCGGAAGTTGATTTTGAATTAAAAGATAAAGAAGACAAATTAACCGTTTATACCACCAGACCGGATACCCTTTTTGGTGTTACTTATATGGTTATGAGTCCCGAACATCCTTTTATTGATAAGTACAAAGAAGATATCAAGAACTGGGATGATGTCATTGCATACAGAGAAATGGCATCCAAGAAATCTGATTTTGAGCGTACCGAGCTTGCAAAAGACAAAACCGGTGTAATGCTTGACGGATTTACCGCTATAAATCCTGTAAACGGTACCGAAATTCCCGTATGGATTTCCGACTACGTACTGATGACCTATGGTACCGGTGCGATTATGGCTGTACCTGCCCATGATGAAAGAGACTGGGAATTTGCCAAGAAATTTAATATGCCTATTATCGAAGTTGTGGCAGGAAGTCCCGTTGATGTAAACGAAGCAGTATTTACTGATGTTGCAACAGGAACCTTAGTAAACTCTGATTTCTTAAACGGTCTTTCCGTAGCAGAAGCAAAAGAAAAGATTACCGAATTCCTTACCGAAAAAGGAATCGGTCATGCGAAGACCAACTTCAAACTCCGTGACTGGGTATTCTCCAGACAGCGTTACTGGGGCGAACCTATTCCGGTAGTACATTGTGATAAATGCGGATATGTAGCACTTCCCGAAAGTGAACTTCCTTTGGAACTGCCTGAAGTGGAAAGCTATATGCCTACCGATAACGGCGAATCACCTCTTGCTAAGATGACAGATTGGGTAAACACCACCTGTCCTTGTTGTGGAGGCCCCGCTAAGAGAGAAACTGATACCATGCCTCAGTGGGCAGGTTCTTCCTGGTATTTCTTAAGATATACCGATCCTTTAAATGACAAAGAACTTGCAAGTAAAGAAGCACTGAATTACTGGATGCCCGTAGACTGGTACAACGGCGGTATGGAACATACCACACTGCACTTATTATATTCCAGATTCTGGCACAGATTCCTTTATGATGAAGGTGTAGTTCCTTGTAAGGAGCCTTATCAGAAGAGAACCTCCCATGGTATGATTTTAGGTTCCAACGGCGAAAAGATGAGTAAATCCCGTGGAAACGTAGTAAATCCTGATGATATCGTATGAGAATACGG
>JAFZDQ010000057.1 GCA_017561085.1 Lachnospiraceae bacterium | reverse complement strand
GAAAGTAATACAAGCAAAAGGCCAAGTAATCCTTTTTTGCGTAATTTCATCATCCCTTGGTACCTCCTCTTGCAACACCTTCCATAATCTTCTTGTGGAAAATCAAAAACAGTACAATCAGCGGTACACTGATTACCACTACTGCTGCCATCATGGCCGGTATATTTTCACGTCCGAAACCGTTTTCACGAATTTCCTGAATACCGTTGGATACCAGGAAATAGGTTTCATCATCCGTAATGAGTCTTGGCCAGACATAAGAGTTCCAGCACTCAATCACCTTCAAAATCGTTACCGTAATCAGGGTCGGCTTACAAATGGGAATCATAACCCTTCTTAGATATCTGAAATCCGAAGTGCCGTCCACCTTGGCTGCATAATAAAGCTCATCCGGTATCTGCTCAAAATTTTCCTTCAATAAATAAATATAAAATACCGAAGTTACCGACGGCAGAATCAGCCCCGCAAAGGTATTACGCAGGTCCATATTGGTAATGGTCACATAGTTGGTGATTACCACCAGTTCTCCGGGAATCATCATCAGGGACAAAAACAAGGTAAATAACAGATTTTTCCCTTTAAACTCCAGTCTTGCAAAGGCAAATGCTGCCAGCACCGTCACCACCAGCATAATGGCCGTGGTTATCACGGTAAAAATAAGGGTATTTGCAAAATACCTTGCAAGGGGTACCGTGGTAAAAGCATCCGCATAATTCTGCAAAGTAGGAGAAAGGGTAAAAAGTTTCGGCACATACTCGGAGTTATAGGCGCTGTAGCTTTTTACGGAAGTAAGCAGCATCCAGTAAAAAGGAAACAGTACCACCAGTGCCCAAATAGTCAGAAGCACATAAACAATACTATCCTGCACCGTTTTCTTCTGCTTCGCTGTTTTTTCAATTTTATCATAATCAAGATTTTTACTCATATTCTTAACCTCACGCATAATGTACGTGCTTTTTGCTGACCAGCAGGTTGATGCAGGTAATGGTCAACACGATCACAAACAGGATAATGGCTGCTGCCGACGCATAGGAAGGATAGCCGCCGCTGTTTCCGTAAAGCATATCATAAACATAGCCTACGATGGTATTCATCTCCGCCGCATTTAAATCCGTACCAAATAACGCCACCGCATCACTGTAGGCCTTAAACGCACCGATAAAGCCGGTAATAATCAAATAAAACAGCATAGGTGAAATCATAGGGATGGTAATCTTGGTAAAAATACGCCATTTCGAAGTACCGTCCACCTTGGCCGCATTATAAAACTGCTCATTCACCGATGCCAGCGCACTGGTCAGAATTAAAATCTTAAAAGGCAGTACCACCCAGATGGTATAAAAGCAAAGCACAAACATCTTCGCCCAGTAAGGTCCGTCAATAAAGTCCACACTGTTTCCGCCGAAAAATCCGATAATCAGATTGGCAAGACCATCCGTATAGGGGGTCTTTTTAAACAAAATCATAAACACCAGACCTACTGCCAGTGTATTGGTTACATAAGGCAAAAAATAAATAGTCTGGAACAATTCCTTTAACGGCTTAATAGATGTCAGTCCCACCGAAATCAGTAAGGCAATTGCCGTGGAAATGGGCACCGTAAAGATTACCAGGATAAAGGTATTCTTCACCGCCTGCAAAAAATAAGGGTCATGTAACACGTAGGAATAGTTATAGGTTCCCACGCCAAAATAAGTCTGGGATGCGGAGTTGTATCCTTCTTCAAAAGAGTAAATAAATACATCTACAAGGGGATACACCAGGAAGAATCCCAGAAAAAGAATTGCCGGCAACAAATAAAGCCAGGCCTTCATATTTCTATTTTCCATTTTTTCTTCTCCCAACTTTTAGCTTTCAAAATAGATACGCTCTTCGGTTTCCTGATCAAACAGATGTACCTTGTGGGGCTTTAAGGAGAATTTCACAATACCGTCCTTTGCTTCCACCTTATTATCTGCGCTGATAATGGAGCGGATTTCCACGCCGTCTAATGCCTCATGCCTCGAAACTACCGTGATATCCCTTCCCATTACTTCTACTTCATCAAGCATACAGGACAGGGCTCCGTTCTCATCCAGCACAAAACCTTCCGGACGGATTCCCACGTAAACCTTCTTGTCTGCCACGCCTTTTACGGAAAGCACCGCTTCCTTGCCAATGAAAAGTTTTCCGTCCTTTACTTCCCCTGCAAACACATTAATGGGCGGGGTTCCGAGGAATTTCGCCACAAACAGATTCACCGGATTGTCATAAACCTCCTGGGGCTTTCCTACCTGATGAATCACACCTTCCTTCATTACCACAATCAAATCGGAAATACTCATAGCCTCTTCCTGATCATGGGTTACGAAAATCGTGGTAATCTTGGTTTCTCTCTGGATTCTGCGGATTTCTTCCCTGGTCTGAAGACGCAGGCGGGCATCTAAATTAGACAAAGGCTCGTCCATAAGGAGCAGACGGGGCATCTTCACCAGTGCTCTGGCAATGGCTACTCTTTGCTGCTGTCCGCCGGATAATTCATTGGGCTTTCGGTCCATTAATTCTTCAATCTGTACCAGTTTCGCCGCTTCATAAGCTTTCGCCGCCATCTGTTCCTTGGTCAGTTTCTGCGCTCCCTTTAAATTCTCAAGAGGGAAAATAATATTCTGCTGTACCGTCAAATGGGGATAAAGGGCATAATTCTGGAACACCATTCCCACGCCTCTGTTTTCGGCTGGCAGATTCGTTACATCATCCTCTCCAAAGAAAATCTGTCCGCTTGTAGGCTTCTGCAAACCGCACAAAAGATTCAGCGCGGTACTTTTACCGCATCCGGAGGGGCCTAACAGACCAATCAGCTTTCCGTCCGGTATTTCAATATTAAAATTGCTGACCGCAATGACTTCATCACGGATTTTTTTATTCCTGTTGGGGAATTTCTTCGTCAAATCCTTTAATACTACTTTCATAAGTATCCTTCCTTTTGGCAAAGGCCAAACCAATGTCCTTTTTGCTATAACAGAAATATTATATGCCCTTTTATGTAACTTTTCAAGATAGGCCGGGCATCCTTACCGGGTGTTTTCCCGGCCGCTCCCCGGAATGCAAAAAGAATCCCGCACGTTACATACGGGATTCCCATTCTTTTTCATTTACTTAAATCTTCATTCACTTAAAATAAGTCTTCCTGATTTGCAGTTTTTATTCCTGCTCCCGCAAGTGCTGCTGCCGCTGCGTGATTATCATCCACACGGAAAATCATATAAGCGCCTGCCTTCGCAGAAAGGAATGCATAAGTATATTCCACTACTACATTTGCTTCGGATAACACTTCCAAAATTGCAGCAAGGCTACCCGGTTCATCGGAAATGGCAGCTGCCAAAACCTTGGTTGTAGTGGTAATAAAACCGCCTTCCTGTAAAATCTGTTCTGCTTTTTCCGGCTCTTCGCAGATAATTCTGAGGATTCCGAAATCCTGTGTATCTGCAATGGAAAGTGCTCTTAAATTGATTTTGTTATCAGCAATATATCTGGTTGCTTCTGCAAGCTTACCCTTTTTGTTTTCGATAAAAATAGAAATCTGTTTTACACTCATATCCTGGCCTCCTTACTTAAATTAATCATGAAGTTTTCTCTTGTCGATAACTCTGACTGCCTTACCTTCACTTCTGGTGATGGACTTCGGTGCTACTAAGTGAACCTTGGGACTGATGCCGAGCATGGTGGTCATGGCACTTGCCAGATCATGTTCTTTCTTTGCAATGTCTTTTACGGTATCGGAGAACTGTTCCGGTGTTAATTCTACGGAAACATCTAAGGTATCCGTATTGTTCTTTCTGTCTACTTCGATCAGATAGTTCGGTGAATATCCTTCTTTCAGAAGAACTGTTTCAATCTGGGACGGGAATACATTCACGCCACGGATAATCATCATATCATCACTTCTTCCCATGGGCTTACGCATCTTAACCAGGGTACGTCCGCAAGAGCATTTTTCGCGGGAAAGCAGACAAATATCTCTGGTACGGTAACGAAGCAGCGGGAATGCTTCCTTATCAAGGCTGGTAAATACCAGTTCCCCCTTACTTCCTTCCGGTAATACCTCTCCGGTTTCAGGGTCAATGATTTCCGCATAAAAATGGTCTTCATTGATATGCATTCCCTTCTGTGCCTCACATTCAAATGCTACACCGGGGCCGGTTGATTCCGTAAGTCCGTAAATATCATAAGCCTTGATACCGAGTGCTTTTTCAATATCACGGCGCATTTCCTCTGTCCAGGGCTCTGCACCGAAAATACCTGCCTTTAAGCTGATTTCATCGGGAGAAATACCCATTTCCTTTAAGGTTTCACCAATATATGCCGCATAAGAAGGTGTACAGCAGAGAATGGTTGCCTGTAAATCCTGCATAAACTGAATCTGACGTTCCGTATTTCCGGAAGACATGGGAAGTGTTAAACATCCTACCTTCTGGGAACCGCCGTTTAAACCAAATCCGCCTGTAAACAGACCATAACCATATGCTACCTGACATACATCATCCTTATTGCCGCCTGCTGCCACAATCGCTCTTGCACAGCAATCTTCCCAAAGGTCGATATCCTTCTGGGTATAAAAAGCAACCACACGACGTCCTGTGGTACCACTGGTAGAATGGATACGTACGCATTCTCCTAAATTAACGCCAAGCAATCCATAGGGATATGCATCTCTAAGGTCTGCCTTGGTTAAAAAAGGAAGCTTATGTAAATCATCAATGGACTGAATATCTTCGGGTTTCACGCCCTTTTCATCCATTAAGTTACGGTAATATTCTACATTATCGTATACATGTTTTACCTGCTTAACGAGTTTTTCGCTCTGCATTGCGCGGATTTCGGATGCGGAAGCGCATTCAATTTCCGGTTGAAAATAATTTGACATCTTAATCTCCTTCCGCGGCTATTGCTCTAACTGATATCTTTTTCCAACAATAGTCATATTTATTCACTAAAAAATTATAAATACGCAATCTTTATTTGTCAACAAACAAAAAGCCGGATCCGTTTTTGTTCACGCATCCGGCTTTGCTCTTCCTCTTAACAGTATTAATATTTTTTATTCAAAATAAGATAGGACCCCCAGTAAAGAATCAGTATCAGGCATACAACAAAGCTTGCTGCCGTAGATAACACTTCCTGGCCTACTACTCTTAATGCAACGGAACTTACTGCAAGGATAAGAACTAAAAGATAGCCGGTCCATGCCCATGCTTTACTGCGGATAAAGGCATTTCTCTCATCTCCGATTTCCGTATCCACTTTTTCACGGTATTCTTCACTCTTGTAATAACGGTTGAAACGGATAATCTGTAAAATACCGACTACCAAAAGACCGGAACCCATTCCTGTCCAAAATGCATCTATCACTTCTGCTAATCCCAAACCAATGAGCACTGCTCCGACAACTACCCATGCTATACTTAACACAATTCTTCTTTCACTTTTCATCTGATTTATCTCCTTTTTCCTTAACAATACACATCTTCTTCATCAAAAATAAATACATCCTCAATGGTCATATCAAAATATTTCGCTATTTTATATGCCAGCATAATGGATGGATTATACCGTCCGTTTTCCAGGGAGCTGATGGTCTGTCTGGAAACAGCCATGGCCTTGGCAAATTCCTCCTGACGGATTCCCTTTTCTTTTCGGATTGCTTCAATTCTGTTTTTCACATTTCCTCCTTACCGGCCGCCTTCCCTTTCACCGGCTGAAATATATGGGTGCTTGGCCTTACAGGTTATTGCCCTTAACTATCTTTGTTTCGGGGTTTCTTGTAAAGTTTGCTTTACATCTTATGATGTTACTATATCACCTTTGTTTATACATGTCAAGCACGCTTTACATTTTTATACACATCTCTATTTACTTCTGAAATAATTCCTGATCCACTTGCCGGATTCGTTCATATCCTCTTCTGTCCAGTCAGCAGTTTTCATACAGGAGGCCTTAAATACACTGCTGGCCTCATTCTTATTGGCCAGATTCCAACAAAAGAAGCTTACATTGTGCTTCTCAATCAAATCCATCCATTTCTTCGCAGACTCAAAATCATTGGCGCCGTTACCGGAGGCATCACACATACCGAACTCACTGACAATCACCGGCAATCCTCCCTGAATACATCTTTCCATACGGCTTCGCAGTTCATCCTTATGGGTACCTGCATAGAAATGCAGTGCATAAAGAATATTTTCCTCCTCTAAAGGAAGGGCCAGTGCTTTATTAATATCCTGGCTCCAGTTTGTGGTCCCCACAATAATCACTGCGTCAGGGTCATTTGCACGGATAACGGGAATGATTTCTTTCGCATAACTTTTCACGTCTTCCCAGCTTGTACTGCCGTTTGGCTCATTACAAATCTCATAAATTATATTGGTATGATTTGCATACTTCTCTGACATTTCACTGAAAAACGCTTTGGACTCTTCCTGATACACATTTGGGTTCTGTTCATTAAGTACATGCCAGTCGATAATACAATACATACCAAGCTCCGTGGCAGCTTCAACTCCGGTACAAATCAGGGATTTCAAAGTTTCCTTATCTCCACCTACGCAATAGCCGCCGTTTTCATGGGTATACATTGCCAAACGCACACAATTGGTATGCCAATCATCCCTTAATGTCTGAAACGCATCTTTATTTACAAATGCCGGGAACCAGGCAATTCCATGGGTAGACATCCCATATAACTGAATCGGCTCTCCGTTCTGATCTACAAGCTTGCTGCCTTCTACTCGCAGTGCCCCATGTTCCGTAGCAAAATTTTCATCAATCGGTCCGGAAACCGTATCCTCAACCTGTTCTTCACCTGTGCCTGCTTCTGTATCCTCCGTCGGCTTTGCAAGTGTCCCGTCAACTGCATCCTCAATAACCTGCGGTTCCGCTGTGTTCTGTTCTGCTGTATTCTGTTCTGCCCCACTTTCTTTTCCGCATGACATGAGTAGTCCTGTCACTAAAATAAAAGGAATTATCTTACATAAATTCTTCAAAAATATACCCTCCCATAACTGTAAGTTCGTGCATCCTTGCTTTATACCGCACAAACTTTACCATTCGTATAAATAACTCCCTTCTCATCATTCTGAGAAGGGAGTCCTGCTTCATACTATTACTAACTGCTACTAACCGCTACTAACTACTGTTTTACCGGTGTAGTCCAGTAATTCTGGTTATAAATATCCGTAAACAGATAAGTCAGCTTCGCCGCATCTTCATCCACATAAACATCACTGATTTCCAGCTCACCATCTACTACCAGCTGTTCGCCCAGCATATAACTGTCGATATACTCACCTTCGTAACTGTAGTAGTCACAGATAAAGTCAATGATATCGCCATCCTTTACTGTATCCATGGTTTTGGCTGCTGTAGTGGTTTCCCCGTCCACGTAAACTCTTCTGACACCTACCACACTGCCGTAAGGATTGTCATCGGTAAACTCTACCAGAAGTTCTGCTCTCTCGCCGTTATAAAGAACGGGAATACGGCCGGAAATACTGTAGTTTTCGCCATCATCCACCGTATTTTCATGATAATACGCAACCGGCTGCTGATTGATTGCAAGCCATGTCAGTTCATCGGGTGCTAAGAGATTTCCGTTTTCATCAAACTCATATACATTGTCTGAACCCATATCAATGAAACCGGCTCCGTCATCAAAGAACATATTTGCATGAAGGGTAGAAACCAGTTTCCACTGTTCTTCGGGCAGGGAAATCACCTGTCCGGCTGCAGAATCCTGCCACTGTAACAGAGAAGAATCAAAAGAGTTCTCCATCAGATATTCTGCAGTTTCCGCTTCACCCATGGCTCTTCCGCTAAAGAAACCGGTATTATCAGCAGTAAGTCCGTAAATGTTGCCCATTTCACCACTTAATAAACCGCCCAGCATCTGTGTTAACAACTCACTACTTCCATAACTGCTTGAAGAACTTCCATAACTGCCGGAAGAACTGCTTCCGTAGCTTCCGCCATAGCCGCCACCCAGCATTTCAAGAAGGGACGGAAGCGGTGAAGTGGTACCGCCGCTGGCTGCCTGTCCGCAAACCTCCATGCTTGCAAAAGCCTGGATACAACGTGCATATTCTTCACCCATACCAATCTTTTCGTAGGTATCTACTGCCGCATCCACCATATTTGCTTTCCTAAGCGGGAAGTAAATGGATAACCCGTAGGAATTGGTCATATTGTAGGAAGTACGGTTATATTTTACGACACTTAAGATGGCATCCTTTAAGGCTTCGCCTTCTGTAGTGCCCATATTTTTGGCCAGATGTACCAAATCCACCATATCTGTTTTGGTGGTTGCACCATATTCCCTTGCACCGCTTCTTGCATGGGATACCTGGGCATATTCATCATTCTTAATTAACTCATAGGTATCCTGTGAAAAATCTGCCAGAGCTTCCGGAATCGCTGCTTCCACTTCTGCCAAATCCACGATGGAGAGTGTCGCAGGACGTCCCGCACACTGTCTTGCACAGGTATCTACAAAATCATCAATAATATTCTTACCGATTTCCACGGTAGGCATGGAAGTATTCTTAGACCACTCGGTAAGCCAGTTGGTATAATACCAGCCGATACCGGGCTCTACTTCTTCACTGGCAATCATATAGTCAGCATGCTTTGTCAGCATCAGCGCATTTTCCGCTGTTGCCATCAGGCAGGCATCATAACCTACAAAATCAAACTTCACGCCGCCTTCCGTCAGGGCTTTGTCAATTTCTGCAAGGCTCATGGAACCGCTGGATGCAAACTTTTCATCATAGCCGTATCCGCTGATGGAGCCGCCGCCGTGATCCCAGAAAATCAATGCATTTCTGTTGGCGGGGAAATTCTTGGAGCAGTAACGGATAAAGGAAGAAAGTGTATCCGGATCTGTCATGGAAACTCTTCCCGCATTTTCCTCTAAGCATACAAGCCCTTCATCCTTCATCTGCCAAACCTGATTGTTTTTATTGCTGAGCACATTGTTTTTCCACTGCTTGCAACCGCCTGTATAAATAATCAGATTGATTTTTTCGGAAATGTCAGCTTTCATCATTTCCTGCAAATCCATGGTTGCCATACTGCTGCGGGACTCTAAGTCCGTACCGCAAAGATAAAGCATAATGGTTACTTCATCCTGTCCCTTACCGCGGAATTTGGTATATTTATCACGCGCACCCTCTACGACGGATACGTTTAATTCACTTTCGTTACTTTCCGCTTCCCAGCCGCTTGATACACTGCCGCCGCCAAGGCTGCCAAAGAGTTCTTCCAAACTGATATTTCCTGCCATGGCAGGTTGGGATTGCTGGGGCTGTTGCGACTGCTGCGCTTCCTGCATTTGACCGTAATGTCCCTGGGAAGTACCTGAAGTCTCCTCCATGCCGCCGGAAAGCATACTGCCTAATCCGCCCATGCCGCCTTTTCCTAAAAGGAGTACGACCACTACAATCAAAATCAACTTACCCAGGCCGCCGGAACCACCGCTTCTAAAGACAGGTCTGCCCGGGCCGCCTGCACCGCCCATACCTCCCGTGCTTCCGGAAGATGAATAGGAAGGACCTGATGATGTGCCGGAAGGTCTTCCGCCCGGTCTTCCTACCGGTCCTGTTCCAAGTCCGCTACCGCGGCGATATACTTTTTTCCCTTGGCCGGTTACATTTTTTTCACGGCCGCGAGGTCTGTTAACTGCCATAATTTATCTCCTGTATGTAAAAAATTTCTTTCTAAAGTATATCACATTTTTGGCGGGAAACAATAGAAAATTCCTGTGTATACATTAAGCAATCCTCAACTTTCTCTCAAAAAATTATCATATTTATTAATAATCGCATTGAAAAGCATTGTCTTCATTGATAAAATATGAATAAAGCAAATACTCTATCAAAATAAAAGGAAAGGTAAAAAACAATGTTATTATTTATTATAGTAGTAATTGCAATAATTGTTACCTGTAAAGTTATTACTGAAAAAACATATAAAAAATTAGAAGTCGATGTATTAGCTTCATTAGGTCTTTTCAGTTGGAATATCGTTTCTCATTTTGATGAATATGTAACGGTAAAAAGTCGTCAAGCCTTGGAAAAGTATGACGAAATAAAGTTTTTCAAGGAAAATAAAAACAAATTTGAACAAGCCGAACGAATCATTAAAAGAAAATGTGAAATTGAATCAATATTGAGAAAATTTCTCGAACACAATGAATTTAAATCACGTTCTCAATATCGTCGACTAGAAAAACAAATCAAAATAGTTTGGGAAAATTCAAGGGCTTACAGAATTTGTGTCACTTACATCTCTTCAGCAGGAAACCATTTAGGCGAAAAAGTAATTGCATTAACTCAATATAATATTAACAAAATTAAAGGTGACCCTTCTCTTCTTATGGGAAAGGGCGAATACAATAAACTCTTAAAAGAACAACAGAAAGAAGCTTTGAGCCAAAAGCATCGTATGTACTATAATCGCGTTAACAAAATTATTGATTCTGCGAATGAGAACAGAGACTCACTTGTTATCAAAGGTGGTCCCGATAAGTTAGATCGGTTAATTGCGCAATTATTCGACAGAACCATTAATAGTATAAAAAAAATAAAAACAGTTGATAGTGAAGAATGGAATATTATTGGCGACTTTATATCTCGCATTGAAAACGAAGTTACAAAGTTGATAAATTCTAACAATAGAATACTTTCTTACTATAACTCTCCCGCTTTCTTTAAAATCAAAGAGACTTGTGAAATCTTAATGAGTACTCAAAGAGAATTCAATGAATACATCCACGAGAAAGTACAAACCATCTCTCATCTTTTTGGTACTAAAGTTGTTCGAAACGATACTATCACTAATGATGAATATGAATATATACGTCCTTATAGAAAATCAATTACACCTTTTACCGCAGAAGTGTCAGCAACAGTTTTTGCAAGTGCTGAGAACAACCCGCTAGAATATATAGTTAAGTACTTCTATCCAAACAAAACAATGTATCCCGAACAAATTCGGAAACTGCAATTACTTTTAGAGGAACTTGAAACGCTAAAAGATGCAAAATTAATTATCGATAACTATAAAAAAGATTATCAACAATACCTTGGTGACGTCCCTCATTATGTTTTGGAAGAAGATGAAGCTGGTTTCTTTTCTAGATTAGGTTTTGCTATTATCGACGAAAGCGTTCTAACCGTAGAATATAAATTCTCATACACTTCTGGTGGTGGAATGGCACAAAGGTCATTTACTGTACCAATGACAGAAGATACAATTATAGCATTGATTAATGTACTAGAAAGTAAACTTACTGCAAGCGCCTTTGCCAAGGAGCAAAGGACCCTTATGACCAAAAAATTACGTGATTTCATTAAATATCGAGACAACTATACCTGTTGCACATGTGGTAATTCTACACATACTGAACCAAATCTACTACTAGAAATTGACCACATTATCCCTGTATCAAAAGGTGGTACAACTGTAGAAAACAACTTGCAGACATTATGCTGGAAATGTAATCGTTCAAAAGGAAACAAATTAGTATAATAAAAATCTAGGGACTGAAAACAGTTCCTAGATTTTTTATTTTCATTCTTCCGTCCAGACTTCCACCGGCATATTTTCATATTTCTTTTTGAAAATTCTCCTACGGAACAGAAATACCGTATAAGCAACCCACAATACAAAGAATATTGCAAAAGCGATGATGGTATTGGTCAGTGACTTTCCGGCAAATCCCAGTAACAGTAAAAGCGGTGCAATCATTACCATAGCCGGGAAGTTGGAAAGGATATACAAACTTGAAGTAGGTGTCCGAAGTCCCGGGTCAACCTCCTTCATAAGAATCACCCCGTTAGATGCAGTTCCTGTCAGGGTACCAAAGCTCATCAGGAAAAATTCATGTTCAAAGCCCTTAAAGCATTCTTTGGCAACCTTTCGGATATAAACAAAGGTAATCGCCGCGCCCACCACACTTAAAATAACAATGGGCAAAATATAATTTTTGATATCATTTATTTCAATCGCGGATACACCTGCTACAATCATAAGGTCAAAGGAAAATCCGGAAATACGGTCCATCTGATAATTATTGATATACTCACGATGCATTAAGTCATGTTTGCGAAGTTTTTTTACGATTGCTTTAATCAACATGGCAGCAAGAGATGCCCACAAGAAATTGAAGCCCCAGGCAATACTGTTCGTAAAATCAGAAATCACTCCAAGCAGACACATAAAGCCAAAGGAAATGGCATAGGCAAGTGCCACAAATCCTGCCTGGATTGTAAATTTATCTACGGATTCACTATCAGGAATTTCGTATTTCTCCTCTTCCAGTCTGATAGCCGCTTCATCCATCGGCTCGCCCTTACGAACAAAGAGTGTCCCTTTTTTCTTATGAATATTGATATACAATACACCAAAGACGGACGCCACCACAAAACCAATGGATGCAAGGGATAAACCAAAGCTTCCGTTTCCTGCAAATTGTGTCGCAGGTATATTGGTAAAATTAATATCCCAGCTAAGTGCATTTCCGGGCCCCTGACCAAACGCCAGCGGCAAAATCAGTCCGCAGATATAAGAAATCACCTTTTTACCGGAACGGGTAAATAAAAACATAAGCAAGGTAATCCCCAAACCAACAAATGCCTGCAGCATATAGGTTCCGCCCTGTAAGGCACCGAATTCAAGCACCTGTGAGCGGTTGGTTTTGTGTGTGCTCTTTTCGGTCTTTAGTGTCATTGACGCAAAACCGATTGCCAGACAATGATAGGTAATCACCTGCATAAGCCGGTTATCTACCAGCATAAATCCGCACTGCTTTGCAATAATATCCACCACAAGTAATGTGGCACCGCCTAACAGCGCCGAAGGAATCAGACACTTTCTGAAAAAAGGAATCGTACGACGCAGGATATTGCCAATCATCATAAATATCAGCAAAAGTCCAAGCTGTACTAAAAATGCCCAAACGGCATCATAATTTGCTAAGGTAAAATCCCAACTTGATGCATGTTCCATAACCCACTCTCTCCATCTCATAAGTTTTCGACAATTTTGTCACAAATCCGCTAAAATTATATCATATATCTGAAGAAAGTGCAAAGGTACTCTGTTCTCTTTCGTGCTCTTTTATTCATCCTTATCCTTTATCTTGTCATTTCGCATTTGTTCGTATGTGATACTACCTCAGTAGTCCTCCATGGAAGTAACACTCATAGATCAATTCATCCATCCGGTAAATTTCTTCATACCCCTGAAACCACTTAAAATCTCCGGACACCTTACATTTATAAGTATATTCTCCGGAGTGGTAATACTCAGGTCCACGGTAAGGCATTTTCCTATCCGCATTCCGAAGGGCTTCCTTAAGGAAATTACCGCTGAAATTTTCTCCCAAAACCCTTCCCATGTAATTCATGGCATAAACCGCTTTACCCTTTTTCCAGACGGCTTCCTCTCCGGCAAACTGTTCCCCACCCACATAGGTATCGTGGTATATATATTCGCCTTTCTCATATCTGAAATCATGGGAATTGGGCCTGGTGGAATCCGTTTCCTTCATAAAACCTGCGTATGTATTCACATTTGCTTCCAGGCGGAAGCGGATGATTTCCTCTACATCATCATACTCTTTGGAAACCGGCCAAACAGAGCAATCCTGATCTTTTACAAGATAATCAACGGTAACATTCATCATATTACTAATCTGTATCAAGTTCGTAATATCCGGATAAGACTGACCGGCTTCCCATTTGGCTACAGCTATCCTTGAAACATTTAATTTCTCAGCAAATGCTTCCTGGGTAAATCCTTTGTTTTTTCGTAATAACTTTAATTTCTCTGAAAAGTTCATATCCGCACCTCCCTAATCAGAATAACATTTCAAATGTGCTTTTGACATAAATTGCAAGTTACTGTTTTGTACGGTTTGGTATACAAAAATATCTCCGTGTCTTCTTCCGATAGGTCTCATACTCCTCCCCAAACATCCTGCTCATATGCGCTTCTTCCTGTATGATTTGAAGGTGTAGCATCACAGCCGCCCAAAGAGAAACCAATAAAAGCGGTATATTGAAAAACATCAGACATACGGAAAGATAAAGCAAATCGAATCCGACAAACGCAGGATTCCGACTAAAGCGATAAATTCCTTGTGTAATCAGTACCGTCTTCTCTTCCGGAATACCCACTCTCCAACTGGATTTCATGGTAATTGTCGCCAGTGCAAAAAATAATACTCCGATAATTCCAACCACAACGCCCGCGATTCTGACTCCGCTTATAGGAACATGCTTTACCAGAATAATACTACCTATGCCCATAATACAGGCTAAAACCGTTGCACAGCTCATAATACGCTCAATAAGCAATACTTTTTTAGGTTTATTTCCGACTCCCATCTGATTTGTTTTGATACTTTGCTTTTTTTGCATCCATATTTTTGCAAAATAAAAAGCATAAAAGGAACCCATTATCATAATCGCAATTACTTGATAAATCATAAGTACCTCCAACTTAGTTGTATATTACTTTAAAACCATATTAATTTTAACTTTAACCATAATTTCATATGAACATTTTCACATTTGTTCATATATTATATGTTTATATAATCATATGTTCACTTGATTGTCAATACTATCTTGGGGTTTCCTCCTATTTTTCAAATAAAAAGAACCTTTGCGGGAAACACAAAAGTTCTTTCGTTTATATTTTTTCGTTTAAGGTCCTTTTCTGAAGTCTTCCCTTAAAGGCCGGGAAAGTCTATACTAGTTTTTAAAAAATGCCACCACTACAGCGCCCGGGCCGGCATGGGTTCCGATAACACTGCCAACTGTTGTGTAACGTACTTCCTCCAGTTTTCCTTCCCAAATATGTCTGCTGTCTTCGATATATTTCAGCAATAAAGCATCGGAAATTCCGCTATATCCAAGTAAAACGGGTTTGCTAAAATCAATACCGCCGGCTTTATCAATCTCCTGAATCAACAGATTATTTCCCATCTTGGAACCGCGCGCTTTCCCCAGCATATTGATTTCTCCGTCGATTACAGAAACTACAGGCTTAATGTTTAACACACCACCCGCAAATGCAACCGTCTTGGAAATACGTCCGCCCTTCTTTAAATACTCAAGCGTATCTAATAAAGCAACCACAACGATTTTCTTTTTTTCTTCTTCAAGAATCTGCGCAATTTCTTCTGCGTCTCTTCCTTCGTCCATAAGTTTCAACGCAAGTTCTACCAAGATACTGCTTCCCATCGCCACACTGGTAGTATCTACTACATAAATATTTTCAAACTCTGATGCGGCAATCATCGCACTTTGATAGGTACCGGAAAGTTTTGAAGCAACGGTAAGTACCACCGCTGCTTCACCGGCTTTTTCCACTTTTTCAAATTCTTTCAAAAACATGGCCGGTGTTGCCTGACTGGTAGTCGGAAGTGTATCACTCTCAATCAACTTTTCATAAAAGGTTTTGTGATCAATGGTCACACCATCAACATATTCTTCCTCGCCAAAATAAAGCCTTAACGGAACAACCTCTACCCTTTCCTTAATTTCAGGCATTAAATCTGCCGTGGAATCCACAATAATTCTTGTTTTCATTTTTAATCCCTTTCACTCTTTATCGTACTATTTTTTCCAGACTTTCACTGATAATGGAAAGACTTCTGTAAAAAGCCACTCTTTCCTCCTCGGTAAGACCGTCGCTGATGGCATCCAAAACGCCGTTTATTTTATCGGTTATTTTTTTGCCTGCTTCGCGCCCTTTTTCTGTTAATAAAAGAGGGCTTTTATACCGCTTGGCACTTTCCGTATCCCGCGCAATATATCCGCTCGTCTCAAGATACTCCAAAGTACGGGAAATGGTTGCTTTATCTTCCTCGCAACGCTCACACAAATCCGTGGCTGTCGCCCGGTCCAAGGTATAAATATAATAAAGACACGAAATATGCGCACTTCTCAAATTATATTCTGCCATTTCCTGATTTTTGATTTTCCGGATATTGCGGCTGATTCTGTTAATCAGTACCGTAAATGTTTCAAATCTTTCCTGCATGATATGCCCTCCGTGTCACTTGTTGAACATTCAACAATTTGCAGTTTAATATATTTTTGTTGAAATGTCAACAAGTAGATTAAAAAAAGATTGCGCCTCTGCGCAATCTCTTTTAAATATTAGAATTAAATCAGAATAAAATCCGATTCCTTATTCATGATGATTATGTAACAATTTATGTTCTTTGCCTTTTAATAATCCGTTATACAACATGGTGATAAACGGATTCTCATTGGAAAGTCTGATTTGGGAAGCCTGGTCGATATTATAAATACCATCCATACGGGCTTTCTTGGTACGGGGACCAATGGGTGTGGGCTGACCGCCACCTGTAATACAGCCACGCTTACAAGCCATAACAGTTACTTCTTTAATACTTTCTTTCATCACCACGGATTCCCATAAAGCTGAGTTTTCTCAAAAATTTCTTCACAGTCTTCCACTTTAACCTTGGTGTACAAAACGCCTAAAGGTTCAATTCTCATCAGCGGTCCCATTTCACAGAAACCGTGACATCCGCTTTTCTTCACTTCCATGGGACCGTCGCCATGGCAATTTCCGGTCCGAAATGGACTTACGCACATGACATGCAGTACCGTCATATACTTTAATCACATATTTTCCTTTGGGCTCAAACGAAAAATTCTCATAAAAAGTAGCAACACTATACGCTTTACTTTCCGTAATTCCTATCTGCTTTGCAACATATACCAAAAGCTCCGCAGGCAAATAACGGTACTCACTCTGGATATCCTGAATAATCGGAATGAGTGAGGCCGGAGCCGCCCCATATACTGCTATAATTTCATCTGTTTTTGCATAATAGCTTTTATCCAGCATCGTATATCTCCTTCTCCTATGTAGTTTCTTATACAGTAGTTCCATTAAATTTCATTTTAGGTGTTCATTCAACATTCTTCGTCATATCTGTGTAAAAAAAACAACCATTATGTTTCCTTCTTCACAATGGCTGTTTCCTTTCCTTTTTAAAATGTTTCATAATGTATTTTTGCTAATTCCAATTCATCCAAGTTGTGGGCTTTCGGATGTTCCTCAATCATGCCTACGGAAAGAATTGCTTCCAAAACATACTCCCCCGTACATTTAAAAGTTGACGACAATAATCTTCCGTGCTTTCTCCGTTTTCTGCTTCCCGCAGTCTTCCCTGAATCCAACAGCTGCCAAGTCCCAGCGCATCTGCCATTAAGTGCATATTACTCATGACAATGGACGAATCTTCCACCCACACATCCGTCTTTTCGGGATTTGCAAATACGACAATTGCACAGCCTGCATTTTCCAGCATTTTGGCCGCACCCACTCTGCAATGGGATAATTTTTCAAGTGTTTCTCTCTCTTGTACTACTATAAATTCCCAAGGCTTTCGGTTCCTGCCGGAGGGTGATAAAAGCCCCGCCTGCAAAATTTGATCCAGTTTTTCCTTGGGGATTTTTTCTCCGGTGTAGGTTCTGACGCTTCTTCTGTTTTGCATAATTTCTAATAAATTCATAAATGGATCCTCTTCTTTTCAAGCTTTCTGTAAGCCCGTATTATTTCTTGGACGGTACAACTTCCAGCCAATATCCGTCCGGGTCTGTAATGAAGTAAATACCCATTGCCGGATTTTCATAACAAATACAACCCATTTCTTCATGGAGTTTATGCGCCGCTTCATAATCATCTGCTTCAAACGCCAAATGGAATTCACATTCTCCCAAATTGTATGCCTGGGGATGTTCTTCTAACCAGGTAAGCTCCAATTCAAAGGAACTTTCCTCATTCCCTAAATACACAATGATAAAACCATTGCCGTTTTTGCGTCTTACTTCGTGAAGTCCAAGTGCCTTTTCATAAAAAGCAATTGACTTATCTAAGTCTGCTACATTGTAGTTTTCGTGAATCATTTTGAATTTCATAATTTACCTCTTTTCCGCGAATACACCGCTTTCATTTTTATTGCTTCATATATTCCATACGTCATTTATTTATTGTTTCACTTATTCCATACGTCATTTATTCAGTTCTTTGGATTTGATGTTTATAGTTCGGATGCTCCTTTAAAAAAGTTTCCATGATGTCGGGCTTTCCCCAATAATGCATGGGATAAACCTGCTTTACGGAAATGCTTTCTAAAAAGTAACAAAGTCCTCTGTCGTAATCTTTTCCCTGTCTGGGATCCAAAACCACAAACGCCACATCAATCTCCCGATGCTTCAATTGTTCGGAAAGGAGCCCTATTTGCTTGCGGAAGTCTTTGGTCATCTGATCATTGTAAGAATCGCTTTCTTCTTCCCAGACCCAATCGTTCAAATCGCCTGCATGATAAATCAGCTTATCACCCTCTTCAATCAGAAAAGCAACACCCAAATCTGTGGACGTAAAAGTGGTGAGTTTGGGATAATATTCAGGTGCAACTTCCTTTCCCGGACCATATTCCGCTCCCAACTCGTATTTCTTTCCAGGGGACACCTGCAAAGCAGTCATATCTGCCGGCACTTCAATATCCTCTGATAAAACTGCCCGGATTTGCTGCATACCTGCGTCAGATAATAACGAAAAGACTTTCGGATTATAGTGGTCCCCGTGACCATGACTGGCAAGAACAAAGACCGGCTTCGTTACATCCATTTTGGGCAAATGCCCTTTTTCATAATCAAACAGATAGTAAAAGCGGTCTGTTTCCACAAGAAAACCGCTATGGTGAATATAAGTAACTTTCATCTCTGTTATTTTCCTCCGAATACTATGTGAGGGTTCTCACAAATTAAGCATAAGTGAATTTTAATAGTATTTCAACAAATTTATGAAGTAAAAAACAGGTGAATTCATACTGTAAACTTGAAAATTATATGCATTCTTATTTCTTTTTCATAAACAAATGCTGAAAACATGCTATGTTCGTATACTTTTATATCCGCAGAAAATACCGGTAGATTTATGAATGAAAAAAGGCTTTTCCGCAGACATTTGTTTCTCCAGATAATCGCGGAACGCTTTTTCCCGCTCTGTAATCTTATTTTTTAATTCTCCCGGTAAAGAACAAAGATATTGATATATTGCCTCCGGTTCGGGCACCAGCAGGTCATTTTTTTGTTCCTCCACAGTT
>JAFZDQ010000056.1 GCA_017561085.1 Lachnospiraceae bacterium | reverse complement strand
GGTTGAATGAAGAACTAAATGTTCACTCATTCATACCCTTATTACATAAAACTGATTTTTGCCCCCTTTTTCGTTGTTTTAAGGGGTATATCATTTTCGAAAACTATGCTATAATCAAGTCATTCCAGATATTTGCATATATATTTCGGCAAAGCAAACAGACGACTTGCTATAGCTTATGCAAAAGTAAATGCAACCCGTCTTTTTAATACCTATTGACAAGTCGAATACTATCTGCATCTAAAAATGTTATCTTGTTACTTTTAATAAATCTGGTGTCAAATGCACTTCATCTGCCGGGATGAGGTGCATTTTTAATAAATCCATAAGCGCCCTCATATCTTCGTCATCTTCCTCAATCAACTCATACGGTGCTTTTCCTTTTAAGCTGAATCTCTTTGTACTATTGATATGATTCATTAATAAAGTGATATCTTCCTGCTGATAAGGCGTAAAACTCTTTCCTTTCGGAACCACATATCTTATATACTCGTGATTCTTTTCGACATGCGGCTTCTGCCAGGATGCCATCGGATCGCAGTAAAACAAACTTGTTCTGTACAGCAAATCCTCGTTCAGCTCCAAATCATCCACTCTCTTAAACTCACTCCCATTATCCGTTAAGATTACCGGAAAGAGTCTCTGAAAACGTTCCAAGCCAAGACCAAGTTCAAGGAAATCAAACACCATCTTCACAGAATCAGCGGTGCCATCCGGCATCAGGAAAAGCAGCATCACACTGTTCTTACGCAAAATCATTGTTAATAAACGTTTCCCCTTTTCACGAACACCTTTTACAGTGTCCATTTCCACAACTTCATGCTCACTGAATCTGATATTCAAGGCCTTACAATAATCCTCGTAGCTTCTACACTGACGGTACTCCTGATTTTGAAATACCAGTGACGGCGCCACTTCTTTTTTTTCTTGGCTTATATCCAGTTTTCCGCCGTAAATCAATGTTACGGACACTTAATCTGCCTGCATCGATGTAGCTGTACAATGTTCTTAAGCTGACAGGAAATTCTTTCTCATGTTCAGCATAGATGTGTGTTAATGGCTGTCCCTTGTTAACCAGAGGCTTTAAAATCTGGTTAATAAGCTCCATATCCTCTTCACTTGCCTGTGGACCACTTCTGCTGTCTGAACGGCGTCTTTTTACCGCTGCATCTGCATACTTGGCATTGTAATAATACCTCGTCTTTTTACAAAGCTTCCTATCTGGGCATGTATTACAGACATAAGGCGGCTTCTCAAGTTTCTTGCATTCGGCTGATTCGTACGCCTCACAATGTTCCCTGCAATTAAAGCCCTTACACCTTTTACAATCCACGTTGCATGCATCTTCATCAGCTCCACACATCTGCCTCTTGTGGCAATTCCTAAAAA
This sequence comes from Lachnospiraceae bacterium, assembly GCA_017561085.1. Lineage (GTDB taxonomy): Bacteria > Bacillota > Clostridia > Lachnospirales > Lachnospiraceae > Suilimivivens. The sequence continues at coordinate 9,187 of JAFZDQ010000056.1, read as the reverse complement.
ATTTACAGTCATTTCCTAACGGAAAGCCGCCTTGTAGTTTTGTACGATTCTCCTTGATTTCCCTTGCAACAGTTACCGGATGTCTTCCGATTGTTTTTCCTATCTTCTTGAAAGAATCATTCCTGGCAATGCCAACTTCTATACCAACTCTATCCGTCAAATCCATTTGACCAAACTGAATTGGATTATTTATATTACCCATATATCTGCTCCTCCGGCAGATAGTATTCGACTCCTTCAATATAGCACAGAATTTATCCTCTCTGTTGCAATAGTAAATGTTCACTTTTTTATGGATTTTTTGCTTCGATTGCACATTTACTTTTGCAATCTACGGCACTTCTATATCTAAAATACCTCCCTATGTGTCCCATTGTAAGGACAGCAAAAAAGGAAGGCCGCAGCCTCCCTTTTCCACGATATTCATTAAAAAAACTTCCGATTCCCTATCATCCTTACATCCCCACGCGAAACCACAGGGCAATCCGGATCCAATAGTACGTCCGTTTTTTCTCCTCTTTTATCCGGCGTAAAAGTTCCTCTCCTTCCGCCTGAATCTCTGTAAGCAACTCATTCGCCACCGTTTCCTGCCGGTAAAGATATTCCTCATAAGCCTTAAGGAACACAAACTCTTTCTTAGCCGCCATATTCCCGGCTACCTCTTCAGCACATTCCTGCAGCAAATACGGACTTCCCGCTACGACCTTCTCCTGCAGCTCGCTTAGTGTCTCATTTTCCTTACGCTTGTAGCCTAAGCGGGCGAAAATCCAGAGACTGCGCCTTACCTCCACCAGAAATTTATTTTCCGCAGACATACGGCTGTAGCGGTATTTTTGTAACCGGTTTTCCAAAACGGACACTGCCAGACAAATCAACAAAATCAGGCAAACGCCGCGCAGCACTGCGCTTGTCCGCTGCTTGCTTTTGGCCGCTTCCGCTTCCTGCAATAATTCTTCCTCGCCGGTATCTGCGGGAGGCGGCGTGGGGTGCTTGGTATAATCCTCATCCTGATACAAGTCCTGCACTTCCCAGCCGCTGTAACGCAGCGACTCATACCCCGGCGTCGGCTCAAATGGAATCCAACCGATTCCCTCCAGATACACCTCCGGCCAGGCGTGGGACATGCCTGAATTTACTTCCATGTATTTACTGCCGGTCAGCGGGATACAAAAGCCTTCCACGTATCTCGCCGGAAGTCCCTCCGCCCTTGCAAGCAATACAAAAGCAGTCGCAAAGTGGGAACAAAAGCCCTCCCTGCTTTCCAGTAAAAAGTAATCAAGGAACTCTTCCCGGGATTTTACCCTGTCAGGAATTTTGCCCGGCATATTGGTATAATGGTAACTTCCAAGGAGTGCTTCTATGGCCTTCAGTTTCTGTAAATCCGTTTCACAGTCCCCGGTCTTTTCCGCCAGATACGCCTTTACCTCCTCTGACAAAGCCACTTCCTGATGATAATTCTGCCAAATATTTTTACGATATTCCTTCAAATTTTCCAAAGTATAATTATGTCGGAGTACAGAAGGCCCGTTCGCCAGCATTTCGGCCCAAACGGCCTCATTTTCCGCCAAATCTGCCTCCAAAAGTTCTGCAAACGCCGGATTACTGAGGTTTAACTGGTAGTAACTGATATCATATTCCGTGGAATATCCCTTCCGCTCCGTAAATTCCGCGTCGCCTCCGTTCCAACGATAATCCGTATTTTGAATCCCCAGTACTTTTCCCGGCGCAAAAAGATGACCGGTATTAAAGTACTCGTATCTGACATCAATATTAGAGATATGGACGTATTTATCCGCGCCTTCCGGATCATGACGCTTAATGGCATATAAAAGCTCCCAGGCATCTAACGGATATTCCAGCAAATCTCCCGTGGCCTCTTTGGTCCACTCGACGCCGTTAAAGGTGTCATAACTTTTGCCCCGCAGGTACGCATTGGTAAACTGCCTGGTCGTTCCTTTCACCGTCATAATGGGCTTATCCGACTTCATCAGTCCACCCGTAAGTTTCCGATCCTCTGAAAAGCCCATGGATGCAAGTCCGAAGTCCTCTCTGCTTTCCCGGTCACGGTTTTCCCACCAAATGGTGGCCTTTTCGCTTAAGTTCTCATAAACCTCCTTGGCAAACTTCCAGTCATAAGGCTCCGCCCGCACAGGTGACCAGATTAAAATCACCAGGTATACCGCCAAAAAAGGCACCAAAAACAGTGTATACTCTTTGGTTCCGTGGAGTTTTTTCGTTTCCCAGTTAAGCCGCATCCGCTGCACATAAGTAATCATGATAAAAAGAATCCCGCAAACCACTCCGGAACGGATGACATCTGCCTTCAGGAACATACAAACCAGCAGTCCTGCCAAAAACAGCACCGCTACCACATCCTGAACTATTTGTTTTTTCTCAAGGATTATTTGGAACAAATAGCATGAAACCACAACCCACACAATCTGCGCAAGTTCGTAGCCTACAAGCCATTCCTCCTCATATCCCGCATTTCCCATGAGCCAATTACCGTAGTTTTCCCAAAATCCGTCAAATCCTCCTGCGCCGATTAAAGGAATCAGTACAGCAATACTAAGTACAAATACAATACCGCACAACACTTTATGATTGGGTTTTCCGAAGCTTATTCCGGCCAGTAAAACCAAGAGCCAAATAACTAAAATCCAGCTCCACCTAAGGCCCCCCAAAACCCCAAACAAACGGCCCGCGCCGTTAATGATTGTGCCTGCCAAAAGCGCTGCCATAAGGACACGGTAGCACATGGGATACAAGATACCAAGTAACCGGTCACTCATAACAGTTCCTCCAAATCTCCGTCAACAGGCAAAACCACGATTTTCAATCTGCTGTTACTTTGTCTGATATATTTTTCCGCATCTTCGTCCGTCACCAGATAAAGCACCACCGGCAGTCCTTCAACCGCAAATTCCTGCAGCTGCCGCATCAGTCCGTCGCTCACCCGGTGGGCTACCATAATCAGGGATCTGGCATGCAAATGCAGTCTCTCCTGCACTACCCGTGCAAGCAGCGCTTCCCCGTCCTCCCGCTCATCAAAACGGACCTGACAGGTTTCCCTGTAAACATAATCCAAGCCGGAAATTCCTTCTGCTTCCAACTTTTTCACACCGTTTTGTCCACAAAGAAGGGTGAACGGAATGCCTTTTTCCCCAAAGTGATAGGAAAGTGCCAGTACTGTCTCCAAAATCTGGCTTTCCAACGGAATATACGCTTCCTCTTTGGGACTAAAACGCTTGGTATCATACAAGAGTAAAATCCCCTGTTTCCTCTCTCCAAGCAGATTCCGGGTTTTTAATTTCTGTTCCCTGGCGGACACCTTCCAGTGAATGTATTTTAAAGAATCCCCGGGAATATAATCCCTGGTAATTACATCCGTCTCTGTCTTTTTTATTTCCGATTGTAAGTTGCTTACATCGATAATATCTTTGATACTGCTAAGTTCCTTCTTTTGAATCATCCGGGGATACACAAGGGCTTTAATGGTGCCGTGAATCCGGTAACGCATCCGAAACAGGCGGAAAAAATCCGTCACCACGATTTCCTTCACCCCTACCTCATACTCACCCCGGTACTTACAAACCAGATTGGTATGATAGGTATGGGAATCTCCGGGCAAAAGCTCATACTCTTCATTCTCCGGAATATCCGTCACATAGGAAAAACCGGAAAACATCCGTACATTCAGTCCCGCAAAGGAATAAAAGGTCTCATTGGGCAGCGTAAAGTAGTAAGGCATCGCCTGCTTACATACAATATTCCTGCTTTGAATTTCCTGATAAATCTTAAACTGGGAAAAAAACAGAATCAGATAAATCAGGGAAATCACAGGCACTAACGTAAGTCCCCAAAACAGTCCGTAGCTTACCGCACCGCCGTAAAAAGAAACCGCCACCAAAGCTAAAATCCACAAAAGCAAAAAGATTAATCTGCGTCGTTTCATTCTTTTTCTCCTAAACGGGCACTTTTACCTTTAATAACAAACTTCCCAGCACTTTTCCTGCATCCAGCTTCCTGATTTTGGCTTCGGAGGTAAGTGTCAGACGATGCAACAAAATACTCTCGGCAACTGCCTTCACATCATCCGGCTTCACATAGTCCCTCTCATTTAAGAAAGCCCTGGCCTGGGATGCGCGGATTAACGCCAGCATACCTCTGGGACTGATTCCGTACTGATAAGCTTCTTCCTTTCTGGTGAGATTCACCAAATCCTCTATGTATCCGATGATACTCTCTTTCACCTCAACCTGCTCTACAGCCTTTTTCAGTTCCATAATATCCTCAGCCGTACATGCACTTTCAATGGAATCCGGCGTCCTATCTTCAAGGAACTGCAGTGCCATTTTGATTTCTTCCTCCCGTCCGGGATAACCGATAGAAAGACGCATCATAAAACGGTCCATCTGTGCTTCGGGAAGGGGATAGGTCCCTAAAAACTCTACCGGATTCTGGGTCGCAATTACCAAAAACGGCCGGGGAAGCGCGTAGCTTTCTCCATCCACAGTTACCTGCCCCTCTGCCATGGCCTCTAAGAGACTGGCCTGGGTTTTAGGCGAGGTACGGTTAATCTCATCCGCCAAAAGAATCTGATTCATTACCGCTCCGTCGCGGTGCTCAAATTCCCCTGTTTTCATATTGTAAACAGACATTCCCACAATATCGCCGGGCAAAGTATCCGGTGTAAACTGTACTCTTCCCATACTGCAGCCCGTGGCCTTGGCCATGGCTCTTGCAAGGGTTGTCTTTCCCACACCGGGCACATCCTCCAGAAGAATGTGTCCCCCTGCCAAAAAGCAGGTCAGCACCTGCTCCACCACGTCTTCCTTTCCAACGAAAACGCTGTTTACCGCCGCTTTAATCTGCTTGGTTATTTCGTATTTCTTTTCTAAAGTCATAGCATTACTCCCCCTCAAATAAGTAACTTCTTTTCTCTAAAAACCCCACAAAAATCCTAAAAAATCCGCTCCATCTCCTGATAAATTTCCGCCAGTCTTTCATAGGACAAATCTGTTTCATTCAAAACGGTATGACGGTCCGCCCTGGTTGCCCCCGCCTGCTGCCATGCCTTAACAAAAATTTCTTCCGTAATTCCCCATGCGGAAGGCTTCACGGGCAATTCATACTTCTTCAAAATCCCCGTAATTTTTTCCACATTTCTGTTCTGGAAAATACAGGCCGCATAACTTCCCATTGCCACTGCAATTCCGTGCGTTACATTCACCTGCTCACTGAAATTTTCCTCAAGGGCATGACAAAACAAATGCTCACTGCCGCTGGCCGGCCTGGAATCACCTGCGATTTCCATAGCCAGTCCTCCCATAACCAGCGCCTGTGTCAGCAATTTGATAAAACTTTTACTCTTCAAATCATTTTCACTATTATGGTAAATGGTATTAAACGCCATCTTGGAAAGCATGTACGCGAAGTCATCTACCCGGCTGTTTCCTGCCTCATGGGCAAGCTTCCAGTCCACCAGGGCCGTGTATTTACTGATTGTGTCACCAATCCCTGCCTGCAGCTGTCTGACCGGCGCCCCGGTTATCACATTTACATCCACAATAATGGCATCCGGTATGGTACATTTAAAGGATTTTCTCGCTTTTCCCTCCGTACCAAGCACCGCTACCGGCGAAGCCAGACTGTCATTGCTTAAAGTAGTAGGCAGGCACAAATAAAGGGATTTGCTGACAAATGCCGCATACTTCGCCAAATCCAGAACCGTACCGCCGCCAAAACCGATGATTACCTGGTACTGATTCATACAAACATATTTTGCCAGATCTACTGCATCATCAAAATAATTATTTTGTACCAAATATACCTCTGTATCCCTGAAATCCTCCTGCAGGGCCGCCAAAATCTGTGGAAAAAGCTTTTGCAGATTTTCGTCCGTCACGATAATGGCTCTTTTATTCTTAATATCAGGCACGCAGTCCGACATCACTACATCAACCTGTTCAAAAATCCCTTCCTGTACAATCAAATGATAGGGTAATCTGAAATTATTCATCTTTTTCATCCTTTCCTGTCAGCACCTTAGAACATACATCGTATGTCCGGAAAATATTTTCCTACAGAAATTATCCATTCACTGTTTATAGAATAACACGAAATCGGTAAATGGTTAACCTTATTTTTCCACTTTACATCCCCTCCAATATCTGCTAATATATATCCAAACATATGTTCTGTTTTGAGGAGTGGTTTGGTTTTGGAGCAGGGACGCAGGTATATTTTTCATATAGATGCCAACAGTGCATTTTTAAGCTGGAGTGCGGCTTACCGCAAAAATATTCTCGGCGAGCAAACCGATTTGCGGGATATTCCCAGTATCGTAGGCGGCGATCAGGAGAAACGCCACGGAATTGTCCTTGCCAAAAGTACGCCCGCCAAGAAGTATCATATCCAGACCGGCGAAGCCATCGTCACAGCCCTTCAGAAATGCCCCCGGCTGGTGGTGATTCCTCCTGATTACGGCTTGTATGTCAATGCCTCAAGGGCATTTGTGAACAAGCTCCGCGTATACTCAGACAATGTAATCCAATATAGTATTGATGAGGCTTGGGCGGTTTTCGACGGTTTTGAATCCCTTTACGGGCGGGACCAGATGGTGAAGTTCGCCTATGATTTGAAAGAGGAAATTAAAAATGAACTTGGCTTTACTGTCAACATCGGAATTTCCACCAATTTCCTTTTGTCAAAAATGGCCGGAGACTTTTCCAAACCTGACAAGGTGCATACCCTGTTTCCCGAAGAAATCGAAAGGAAAATGTGGCCGCTCCCTGTATCGGAATTGTTTTTTGTGGGGCGTGCTACCACCGCGAAACTGTTTTCCCTGGGCATTAAGACCATCGGTGACCTTGCAAGAGCCGATGAAGGCATGTTGAAGGCCCATCTGAAAACACCGGGCCAAATCATTCAGGGCTATGCCCGTGGTGAAGATTTGCAGCCCTATATGTTTACCCACGTAGCTAACAAGGGCTACGGGAACAGCCTTACCGCTCCGCAGGACATCGTCACAAGCGCGTATGCGAAGCATCTTCTTTTGTCCCTTTGTGAAACGGTCGGTGCCAGACTGCGGGCAGACCACGTTAAGGTCAGCGTGGTTTCCGTCCACATTACGACCTTTGAATTTGCCTACTCTAATAAGCAGATGCAGCTTCTCTCCCCCACTGATGTGACAGAAGAAATTTATCTGAATGCCTGTAAGGTTTTTGACAAGCTGTGGGATGGGCGTACCCCCATCCGTCAAATCGGCGTACACACCGGCAAGGCCCGGGCAGATGCCGGAAGACAATACAATTTGTTTGATATGGAACGCTTTGACAGGCTGGAAACCCTGAATCATACCATCGACCGAATCCGTAGTAAATTCGGCGAGGATTCCGTAAAAAGGGCCTCCTTTCTCATCGGAAATGTTTCTCACATGAGCGGCGGCCTTGATAAAGAGCGCCGAACCGGCGTCACCATCGGAATTGATGTACAGAATGAAAAGACCAGAATTATATAGTTTATGTAACATTTATGCCTCTCCCGGCATTTTAAATCACACAGATGAAACGAAGGTACTTTATGTGCGGAACCTTTTATGTCGATGACGAAACTGCCCGTGAAATCGAAAAAGCAATACGACAGGCTGATGAACAAGCCAATTTCAATACGTTTACGGGAGTTTTCCCAGCTTCCGGCAACCACGCTCAGGATATCCACGCTCCGGGCAATCACACTCCGGGTATCCACACTCCGAGTATCCACGCTCAGGGCAGCCGCCCCTCCGCCTTCTTTACCGGTGACATCCGCCCTTCTGATTCCGCCACGGTAATCTCTTCTTTGCACAATTGCCGCATGACCGCCACTTCCCAAAAATGGGGCTTCCCGGGCTTTCAAACCGGCAAACTGATTATCAATGCCCGCGCCGAATCTGCCCTTAACAAGCGTATGTTTCGGGACAGTCTCCTTCGAAGGAGACTGATTATTCCTGCCTCCGGTTTTTATGAATGGAACTCTGCTAAGGAAAAGGTAACCTTTTCGCCTGTTAAACCTACCGTCTCATCCTCTCCCATTCTCTTTTTGGCCGGCTTTTACAATCATTTTGAAGACGGTGACAGATTCGTTATTCTTACCACCTCCGCGAACGACTCTATGAAAGAGGTCCATGACAGGATGCCTTTAACCTTAGAGCCTTGGGAACTGGAAGACTGGCTTTTTAACAGTCAAAAAACCGAAGACCTTCTCCACAAAACACCGGCTCTCTTAAATCAAAAGCAGGAATATATGCAGCAAAGTCTTCGGTTCCTTTAATATCTATTCGGCATCTTCTATCTTTTTATCCAAAGGTGTTTCCAGCGCTTTGGGATTTTTCATGATCTTCTTGAAATCACGCAGTGCCAGCGCAAAATAAAGTCCGTCGCAAAAACGCTCATCGCATACTAAGGTAAACGGCATCCTTTTTTGCACCTCGATGGTTTCCTTTTTCACTACCGGCACCTGTTTTTCTTTGCCGATGGCGAAGAACAGACCGTTTGTACCGAATTCACATGTATGGTGATATACCGGACCAATGCCAAGTGACTTTAAATTGGTAATGAAAAACGAGGTGTGGAAAGGACTTAATTCAATAATCTGTTTCGGCATCACATTATGTCTGTCCATCCACATAAGCACCGCTACTGCGAAATGCAAAATACCTGACGGCATAGAGGTGAAAAAACGTGCCAGCTTATCCGTACCATTTTCCTCTGTCCGCAAAGTTGTTTCCTTCCGGATTGCCTCATTTATTTTTTCGGTAATTTCCAAAATGGATTCCGTACCTTCAAACATAAGTTTAATTGTGGTATCGGGACTGTCAATATGTAACTCCGGATGTACTACGAAGCTAACCCAGATTTTAGGTCTTGCATAAATCTTTCCATTCATCACAAAGCGGTTCAATCTGGGATGTAATGCCAAAATCCTCACCATTCCGGCGATGAAAATATGCATATACCCTATCTTAATTCCCTGTTCTGCTTTTTCCTTGATATATTCGTCCCATACAGCGCAGTTCAGAGTATCCTCAAACATATTCATGGCGTCATACCGCTTTTTCATCAAAAACCCTGTAATTAATTGCAGCGGGTCAACGCTTTTAAGCCTTCTTCCGTCAGGTCTTTTCGCAAACATAAGTCCCCCTCCT
>JAFZDQ010000055.1 GCA_017561085.1 Lachnospiraceae bacterium | reverse complement strand
TCATCGTGGCGCCAAGAAGTCAATACTTTTTTACAAAATATTTTAGCAAATGTTATTTAGAACACTATTTATCAACTTTAAAATATACTTCCAATTGCTCCTTGCTTAACTGAAACTGCTCACTTAAGCTTCTTTCTATTTCTTCATCTGAACAATTAAATTTCCTCATCATTTCAATTGTATGTATTATACTCTTTTCGATTATATCTCTTTGTATATCTATAGTGCTCTGCTGATTATCTATGGTACTCTGCTGATTATCTATGGTGTCCTGCATCTCATCAATCATATATTGTACTGTGTTTTTATCCAGTTCATATAGTTCTTTTGAAAACATTTGCATCACCTCTTCCATATTGCAGCAAATCGCATATGCATCTTCGTAAATTCTTCTGAATTCCGGATACATTTCTATCAGCTTAACCACTTGCTCAGGGCTATCCTCCGTCAAAAGCATAAGCCAAGCATCCTTCTTGTTATTTATATTGTGCGGATTTTTTAAAAATATGTCAAGCGGTATAAACAGATATTTTTGTAACAATTCCATTTCCAACCCGGTATTGGATTTTTGCTCAAAGAAGTGAAAATAACAATGCGGGAATTCATAAAATATCTTGGGACTTTTTTCATACAATACAATGGTATATACATTTTTAATATCCCGGTAATTAAACTGCTTTCCCATTTCACTTCGAACTCTTTTATATTGCCTAAGCAGTAAGTCAGCTGAATAGCAGGCACTTCTTTGTCCGGGAAATAAATAGCCGACTCTTTGCATTTCAACATTGGCTATACTTCCATCTTCAAGTTCCACAACAATATCCATAATTACCTATGAACTTTCGTCGGCAATTCTTACTGAATCAGTTGGTAAAGCCTTTAACACTTTCACTTTCTGTCCTAACATAGATGACAAAAAATCATTCAATCTTTCTTTATGTATTTCCGGGTTCATAATCTCTTTAAAAAAGCCATCTCTTAAAAGTTTTAGTCCTTTTATCCCTGTACAAAAATCCAAAAATGTCTCTCTTTGCACCTTGGACCAACTGTTAAATAGGATCGACAATTCTTCCTTGCTCTCTATTTCTGTAAGCACCTCCTTTCTTTCCCGTATCATCGGAAAAATTTTTTTCAACATTACATCCATAAAAATCCTCCTCTTATTTAGTTTTTCTTTTCATTACGGAATTTTCTTCGAATATGAAGTGCCGAAATGAGATACCTTGTGGTATAGAATGAATAGATACGACCGGATGGTCAAGATATGTTTTATCATAATAAATAAGCCACATGATGTCAATACACCATGTGGCAAACCGGCTATTAAAGCCACTGTATAAAAGCGGTCTTATCCGCGCTGTTATAACCTGCATTCCGATAAAAGTTCAAAGTTTTCTCTTCTTTGGAACCGGTAAGCAGCATCATTTTATAGCAGCCCTCTTTCTCTGCAATTTCTTTCGCAAACTGAAGGCACTTGGTAGCATATCCCTTGCCGCGGTAGGCTTCATTGGTTACTACATTTTCCACAAAAGCATAAGGCCGTACATTCCGCGTCAGATTGGGGATGATGACACACACGCAGGAGGCTACAATTTTTCCATCCTCTTCATAAACAATTATATGATGGTTTTCATCCTGCATTATGGTTTCCCAGGTCTTTTGCAAATGCGCAGAATTCTCCGGAATCTCTTTTTCATGCAAATATAAGTATAACTCCAGCAATTGCTTTAATTCATGGGGCTTTGCTTCCCTTACCATAATTTCCTGCCTCCAATCCTTTCCGGCTCTATAAAATCAAAAATAACTGACACCACACTTATACGAAACTGATAATTTCTTCCTTAGGCGCTTTGGTAGGTTCCACACTGATTGCTTTCAGCACAGGCCCCTCTCCCTGATAATCGGCAAAGTATTCCTTTTCCACTTTGGCGGTAACTTTCACCCATGCTCTTTCAGTTAATTTTTCGGTCTGTTCATATTCACAGGCAAAGCCAAGGAACGCCATATCATCCGCACAGCAGGTCATTGCCATACGACCGGGTACAAAAAATCCTTTAGGGAAATCTTCCGGCTTTAATACCATCCCTACAAAGGAAATGGTTTTGCCGATATATCTGTCCAAATGTTCCAAACTATCCAAATACCAGATACCGTACCCCATATTGTCAAGTTCAAGTACCGGCGCATTCAAATCATAAGGCAAATCATCTTCAAACAACTGATTAATTTCCCCCTGGGAATCCTCAAAGATAATTTCCGCCTGCTGATTGATTGCTTTTACGTTTCTCTTAAAGGTACTTAAATCTTCAATGCCGTCACAACGGTTAAAAATAATCATCTCCGACTTACGCAGCATCTCTGCCAAAAGGGACTTCATATTGGTAAAATACATGACAAAGGAAGAAGCATCAATGGTCGTAATCTGCTGCTCCACCTTCCAGTGCCAGGGTAACTTCATTTCTTTGAAGTTCCACATCCCGTTATACTCAATGATAATTCTCTCAGGCTTATACTTTTTTTCCAGTTCAATCAGGCGTGTGGTGGTAAACTCCTCTTCTTCATCGATAATTTCCATCACGGTCCGTGTCCCCTTTAAAAGTGCCTCTTCATACTCCTCTTCGCCTTCTTCACATACAATCAGAAGGGTCGTTCCCCGCACCTGAAAATAAGGCTGCGCCAATGTATATCTGATGAATTCTGTTTTTCCGCTTTCTAAAAATCCGTTTACTATATAAACCGGTTTCATGAAACACCTCTTTCTATTACCAAATGACTGGTTTATTCTTATTTTGCGAATAAAGCCTGTAAATTTTCTTCCTGTAACTTCGCACCGATGACACAGAATTTTCCTGTCACATCAGCCCCTCCTACGCGGACATTTTTCTCTTCGGGTACATAATCAAAATAAATCCATCCGCCATCTTCTGCCGGTACCATGCCTTTTGCACGCAGTACCATTCCATAGTTTTCTTCATCTGCCAGCTTGTCCAGAATTGTTTCGATTTCTTCCCGGGTATAAGCAACCGGCGTCTCCATACCCCAGCTGGTAAATACCTCATCTGCATGATGATGGTGATGATGTCCATGTTCATGATGATGGTGATGTTCGTGGTCATGATCGTGGCAACCGCACTCGCAGTGCTCATCATGCCCGTGGTGGTGATGATGTTCGTGGTCATGGTCATGTTCGTGGTCGTGGCAGCCGCACTCGCAGTGTTCATCATGCTCGTGATGGTGATGGTGTTCGTGGTCATGGTCATGTTCGTGGTCGTGGCAGCCGCACTCGCAGTGTTCATCATGCTCGTGATGATGATGTTCGTGTTCGTGGTCATGGTCGTGGCAACCGCACTCGCAATGCTCGCCATGTTCATGGTGATGATGCTCATGATGGTGCTTTAATTCGGCCATCATCTCAGCTTCTAAATCTTTGGCACCTTCCATGGTATCTAAAATAGATTTTCCGTCCACATCCTCCCAAGGAGTTGTGATAATCGTCGCTTTCTGATTATGTTCTCTCAAAAGCGAAATGCAGGTATTTAATTTTTCTGCTGAAACAGAACCGGTTCTGCTCAACACAATGGTTCCTGCATGGGCAATCTGATTGACAAAGAACTCACCAAAGTTCTTGATATACATCTTGCACTTTGCGGCATCCACCACTGCCACAGCACTGTTTAATACCACTTCATCCTCATCAATTACGTCCTGTACTGCTTTCATTACGTCAGAAAGCTTACCTACTCCGGAGGGCTCTATAATCACTCTTTCCGGTTTATAAGTATCCAATACCTCTTTTAAGGAAGTACCAAAGTCTCCCACCAGAGAGCAACAAATACAGCCTGAATTCATTTCCTTGATTTCAATTCCCGCTTCTTTTAAAAAGCCGCCGTCAATGCCGATTTCACCAAATTCATTTTCAATCAGCACTACCTGTGTATCTGCCAATGCTTCTTTCAGCAATTTTTTAATTAAAGTTGTTTTTCCGGCACCTAAAAATCCGGATACAATATCAATTTTCGTCATTCTGATTCCTTCTTTCTGAAATTTAACCTGTTAGTTCCTAACCTCTAATTATAATGATTCCCCAAACTAAAGTCAAATAGGCAAACTATTTTTCAGACAAAGTGCTCCATAGCCGACTTTCTCGTTCGGATAAACCGTTTCGCCTCTTAATTTTTCTGCACCGCGTCGGAAATATGCCTTTATTTTTTCCCCGTACAAAAAGGGATCATTTCCTCTTACAATCCCCCATTCCATCATAAGGGCCGCACTACCGGTAACAAACGGAGTTGCAAAGGAGGTTCCCGTCACCTGTACCGGTCTGCCGTCTGAAGTAACCGATAATATATTCACTCCCGGGGCGGCTATGTCCGGCTTTATACTGCCTTGTGACGTCCGTTCGTCCAAAATACTTTGAAGGGGATATCCTCTGCCGGAAAAATCCGCATAAGACTCAAATACCGCGTCATAGGCCCCTACCGTAATCACTTTTGCGGATGTTGACGGTATGGTTAAGGTTTTTACCGGATTGGGCGTAAAAAACCGTGTGTCCGCATTCAATACGGTGCTGCCCGGTAAGTAAAAATCAAAGTTCCCGCTTAACGTTTCCACTGCTTCAATTTCAAAGGTCCAAATCCCCTGATTTACATAGCGTCCCATGGGAATCATATCAAAATAAATTTCCTGATTCACGGAATAAGGTGCCGGTTCCCCCAAGTACAGCAAAATCTCAGTTTGTTCCAAAACAAAGGACTGCTTCCCCGGTCTTAGAGTATCGATTTCCAGTTCTTCGCCCGACGGGGAACGCAGCCGTACACGGAATCTGTCTACATATTCCTTCCACAGCTGTACGCCGAGGGACTGTTGATATTCTCCTACATTTAACTGGGTCCGGACCACCTGCAGCTGCACATTGCCATCCTGTAGAAAGCTGCCCGAAACATGGCCTGCCGCAGCGCCTTCGTTCCCACTGCCTACACAAATGACACATCTTCCGATTTCAGCCACATTGTCCATAAAACGCTCCAGCAGAGAGGTTCCGTCATGGGAACCATAGGTATTTCCAAAACTTAAATTAATGGCAATGGGCTTTCCCAACCGGACTGCTTTTTTCACCATATAGGTCAGTGCCCGCATCAGCTGTGTCGTCCTGGGAAAGGATAAAGGGTCCGGATTCCCCAGTTTCACCACAATCAACTCACTCTCCGGTGCCACTCCCTTGTATCTGCCTCCATCCAGCCTGCCGCCTGCCGCCGCTATGGCCGCCACCGTGGTTCCGTGTCCCGAAGTATCAAAACCGGGAACTGCCCTTTGCAGGATATTTTCCCTGCGGGCTGCATTTATTCTTTCTCCCGAAAACTCTACTCCTGTAAAAAATCCCTCCGGAGCAGAAACTTCTCCCAAAGCGGCGCGGCCTGCCTGTGTTTGACTATCTGATTGCAGTTTAGTCAAATTTGCATTTACCGCATCCGCATCTAACGTCTGGTCCCACAGATAAGCAATTCTGGTATCTCCGCTATCATCCCAGAATTCCGGCAAATTCACATCAATTCCGGAGTCAATCACACCAATCAGTACTCCTCTTCCCGTCAAAAAAGGGGGTTCCATTGTAACCGGCGGAATGCAGGATGCTTCCTTACCCCTCTCTGTAGCAAAATAAAGCCGCTTTGGTTTTTCGATATATTCTACGTTCTCTAATTCTGCAAATGCATCCACCAGATTCTCAGGCAGTGTTACTATGGCATATCCGGCAATCAGCTCTTCTACTTTAATCAGTTCACCCGACAGATTGCTTAAATCGCCGTGATATTTCACAATCAGTTCCCAGGTATTTTCCAAAGGCTGATGTCCCACTCCCAGCTGAGCAGATTTTTCTCTTTGCTCCCTACTCGTCTGTAATGCCAGATTTAATATATTTTCCAACTTTTGATTATCCATCTCAGTTTCCTTTGTTTCATTTTCTTGATAAAGTATATACGGCTTATGACTAATTCAGTCCTTCCCTTTCTTTTTATCCCAAAATTAGGTTGAACATCCTTCCAAATTCCATTACAATTACGTTAGATAATTTGATAGAAAGGAAGGTTATTTATGGATATAAATATTCCTTATCCTGAGGCAGTCCCTGCTTCTATTTCCGATTATATCGACCCTAATTTTCCGGTCCAGGTTTATTACACGGACCTTTCTAAAATGTATATGAACCATATCCGCTGGCACTGGCATCCCGAAATTGAAATTATCGTGGTTAACTATGGTGATGTTGAAGTATTTACTGATGATAAGCAAATTAAATTACGTGCAGGCCAGGGACTTTTATTGAATCAGGGTGTTATGCACTCAGCCAGACCCTTAAGGGAGGATGACAACAATTGTACCTTCTACTCAGTTGTGTTTGACCCGGCCTTTTTATTTGGAAACGCGGAAAATCCCCTGACGGAAAAATATCTTTCCCCTATCGTAAATTCCGGCAGTATCCGGGCCGTTGAATTATACGAAGGAGACCCTTGGCAGGAAAGTATTTTGGATACGGTAGACAATATTATTGCCGCAAATGTAACCAAGCGGTTTGGATATGAGTTATTAATCAAGTCCCATTTATGTAATCTCTGGTCCTCTGTCCTCCGAGAATACGCACCGGAAAATGCTTCCGTTACCAAACAGCCGGATAAACCTTCTGCTGTTTCACCGGATGAAGCCCGTGTAAAATCAGCGATTTTATACATTCAGGAACATTACAGCGAGCAAATTACACTGGATGAACTTTCCGAATCCATCCACTTAAGTAAAAGTGAGTGCTGCCGTTGCTTTAAGCGTACCTTACAGGTTACTCCGGTTGAATATATCATGAAGTACCGGATTCTTAAGGCCACCTTGTTATTACAGCAAAATGCACCGGAAGCCCAGTCCATGTCCGACCTGGCTTTTAGTGTAGGCTTCAACAATGCCAGCTATTTCAATAAGGTTTTCAGGCAGTATATGGGTTGTACCCCCAGTGATTACAAACGTCAATTAAAAAACGGCCCGCAGAAAAAACTGGGACCGTTTCAGGAACTGAAATGATAATTTTGATTATCTTTGCGTCTGTTGTCTTAATTATTTATGCCAGATGACAGACGCATCCATATGTTCTAAGTCATAACAGCCTGTCTTGGCCATCACGCCCTTTAACTCATCCGTCATTCTCAAAACTGCATCTCTGACACCCTCTGCGCCATTTTCTTTCAGAGGATTCATAATCACACGGCCTGCACAAACAGCCGTTGCACCAAGTGCAAGTGCCTTAAATGCATCCATTCCGCTCATGATACCGCAATCTACGAAAATCGGGATTTCTCCACCGATTACCTTACTGATGGCAGGCAAAATACGAAGCGGAGGTACTGCATATTCCATGATACCGTGATGATGGGACACCACGATTCCTTTTGCTCCTGCTTCCAGCGCCTTGTATGCATCCTGTTCACTTAATACGCCCTTAATTACAAAAGGAATTTCTGCCGCGCGGATAAATTCTTTGATTTCTTCCAGGGATTTGGGTCTCATAATATCTCCGAATACATTGTCATAATCCCCGTTTCCCGCAAATGCATGGTCAATATCCATTCCCACTGCCATCACGCCGCATTTCTTTGCATGCTCGATTCTGTCAAAAATAACAGCATTATCTTCGTAGGGTTTGATAATCTTAATGGTTCTCGCGCCTGTTGCTGCGATTTCTTCCAATTCTTCTTTGCTTCCCATACCGGACCAGTTTACGGCACCTGCCATCTTGGCACCTGCCGCCATAACGGACATTCCTTTGTCCCTGACACTGTTTAAGTGGGATAATGCCGCCATCATAATGGGCGTTTCAAATGTCTCCCCGTAAAGCTTTAAGGTACAGTCCGGCTTCTTGCCGTCTATATGACGCATTTCCAACAAGAGAGAATCAAAATATTCCCTGGTAATCGCATCTGAGTTTCCTGCTTTTAAATTTCCCATAATAACCTCCTAAAACATTATGGAGACATTATATCATCTTTTCTCAGCCTTGGAAACTACCGACTTGCAAAAACGCATCCTTTGCTTCACGGTCCTTTTTCCCATATAAATCTCCGCTGACTTTTAACAAGTCTGCAATTTCTTTCAATGCATCCAGCCGTTCTTCTAATCTTCTCTTTTCCGTCATCAGTCTGTGTTTTAACAAGGGATTTCCTTTCATATACACATCCATCTCATCTGACAGAAACTCCAGTTTTTTTATCAGTTCCGCACCTTTTCTTTGAAAATCCAGAACCCTGTCACTTTGCCGGTAAAGGCCTCTTCCATAAGCCTTAAAACATACGCTTCCCTGCATCTCACTTGCAAAGCTGCCCCCGCTTTTCACTTCGTCAAAAAAGCGCCATCCTTCCTCAGAAGCTAAAAGGGTCTTTATGATTACCGGAATTCCCAGTTCCAGAAAAGTCTCCGCATCACTTAGCCGCAGTCTTTCTCCGTTTAAACCATCCTTTCTTTTCCCCTTCAGCTCCATAAGCTGCATCAAAAAAGCCGCACAACCTTTTCTCTTTTTAGGGGGAAGCTTCATGATTTCATCAGAAAGGGCCATGGCCCAATTTCCCAGTTCCCCTTTTCCTGCTGTGTATGGATTTTTCTTTCCGTGAAAAATGGTGCTTACTTTCCCGTTTGCATCTGTAATCTCCTCTGTTTCAAACAGATACTTAATATCGTGATACCCTACAAAGTTCTCCCGGTCCACGGGCGTTTTTATATAATATCTGTTTTCCGGCAAAATCACACAATTTAACAGGGAACTGACATAATCGTTTTCTCCGCAGATTCCGATTATCTTTTCTGCACGTTTCCGATACGCAAAAACGCCCCATTTCCGATAAAAAGAAAGCATTGCTTCCTCGGAAAAACCCTGCCCGTCTATGCTGTAGCAGGCATCCAAAAGCCCGTCATATTTCGTGTTCATGGTGACAAACTGGGCTTTATTTCCTCCTTTGGAGTGACCGGACACAATCAGTCTGTCTCCGGGACTTATCTGCTCCCGTTCCACCACCTCTTCAAAATAGGCAAGAGCCCGTTCCTGTTGCAGGGTACTTTCCGAGGTCATCCCAAGCCCGTTATCAAACCATTCCCCGTCAGCCGTTCCCCGATACACCACATAGGTACTTCCCCCTTCTTCTGCAAAGGTACAGGCATTGGTTCCGCTGTCATAGCCAAGTAAATGGCTTTGATTTCCGATGACCAGGTCTCCAATCCTGCTGTCTATCGAAGCTTCTTTCAAAATACAATACTCCCCGTAATGGATTCCGCCTTCCTGATAATCCGGCAAGGTAGAAATATCCGCCAGTATTTCCTTTAGTTTCATACCATCAGATGCTTCCTTGTAATCTAAATACATAAAAGTATTTAACAAAAGACTTACTTCTTCCTCGGTCACTTGTCACCACCGGCCTTTCCGACTTTACGCACTTCACCAGGAGACTGGTCTGTCTTCCTTTTCTCCGGGCTTTCGCTGCTCTTCGCCTTACGGTCTTTTTCTGTCTTACGCAGATACAAAAGGCTTCCGTCCTCCTTCAGCGAAAATATAAACCGTTCCTCTCCCGCCTCGGCCCTTCCCCGTATCCGGTATCCTTCTTTTTTACATGTCTCTAAAAATAACTGCAGGGCCTCTTCCGGGCAGTCCCCTTCAAAAGTAATCAAAAATCCCGGATTTGCAGCGGGGTCTTTTAAGAAGGAATCCGCATCCATTCCCGGCGCAAAACGCGCCGGGAAGACCTGCATGGGAACCTGATAAGTAACATGGCACATTCCCAAAAATTCTTCCGCCAATCCTGCTACTTTTTCCTCCAATTCCTGCTTTAAAAGGATGGCGGTATAGTTATCCTCTATATACTCCCCGTCTTCGTCTACCCGTTTCCTTACTAATATGGTTTCCTCCGGGTGGGTTTTACTTTTTAGCAGGCAGGCGGTATATTCTTTTCCGAACTGCCCTGCATAGGGCTCTGTCACCGTAAAGGGTTCTCCGTATTTTTGCTCCATATAAGACAATAGTTCTTTTTCTTCTTTATTTTCCATAAATATCCCCTTTACAAACAGCATCACAACTACCGAAAAAGCAATTACTGCCCCTACAGCAATCTGACGTTTTCTCATACTACCACACCATTTTGTAAACTGTTTCCCTGCTCGGTATTGGTACCTTCTGCCGCCTGATACTGCCTGGACATTTCCAGTAAATCCGCAGCATGTTCCTGAATCATCCGATACAATTTATCCATATCCGG
>JAFZDQ010000054.1 GCA_017561085.1 Lachnospiraceae bacterium | reverse complement strand
GATCTGGCGAACAACAAAAGCATCGGGAATATCTCTAATCTTCCCGTTAACATAACTACTGACAAAAGTACCTGTGCCCAATCGGAATACACTGAAAAATTTGACATGGGTCCTACTGCCGCAAGTCCCGGTCCGATATTATTAAAGCAGGAAAGTACTGCCGTAAAATTACTTTCAAAATCAAGACCGTCCAAAGAAAGCAACAGCGTAAACAAACAAAGCAAAAGCAGGTATGCAGCTGCATAAATCCTGGTAGAGTTCAGTACCTGTTTATTTACCGCTTTTTCTTCTAAGCGCACCGTAACTATTGTCTTAGGTGAAATCATCTGCTTTACTTCCGCAATCAAAGACTTCACCAAAATAATCACACGGGACACCTTCATACCGCCGCCGGTGGAACCCGCGCAGGCACCAATTACCATCAAAAGCAGTAAAATGTGCTTGGAAAATTCAGGCCACTGATTAAAATCCACGGTAGCAAAACCGGTTGTCGTAATAATACTGGATACCTGGAAAAACGCATCCCTAAGGGACTTACCCACAGAGAGCACCTGTGAAAAAATGTTTATGGCAATCAACACTGTCGCCGCAGTAATAATTCCCAGATAAGCCCGCAGTTCTTCTGACCGAAGCACATCTCTTACTTTTCCAAGCAATAACAAATGGTACAGGTTAAAATTGATACCGAATAATATCATGAAAATGCCCAACAAGATTTCAATATAAGCACTTCCGTATCCTGCAATTCCTGCAGACGAAACTGCAAATCCGCCTGTTCCTGCCGTACCGAATGCAATACAAAAACTATCATACAAAGACATATTGCCGGCATATAAAAGTGCCACCAGCAAAATGGTCATAACACCATAAATACTATACAAAATAATAGACGTCGTACGCATTCTCGGCACTAATTTTCCGGCCGTAGGTCCCGGTACTTCCGCACGTACCAAATGCATGGAATTGTCATTATCCGCCGGCATTACCATCAGTACGAAAACAAGTACTCCCATACCGCCAATCCAGTGGGTAAAACTTCTCCAAAAGAGAATTCCGTGTCCCAAATCTTCGGGTCGTACAAGCACCGACGCCCCTGTTGTGGTAAAACCTGAAACGATTTCAAACAAGGCTCCCCAATAGGATTCAAAACCGCCCGCCAGATACAGCGGGACTGCACCAATCAGCGATATCATCATCCAGGCGGCGGCTACAATAAAATAGCCGTCCCTGCCGCTTATACGTTTGTCCGATTCACGCACTCTGGAGCACAAAAAGCCGATTAGCAGCGTAGGAACAATGGTATATAAAAATGCCTTTGCATCTCCGTCACCATAGCCAAGTGCCACCAGCCATGACGGTACCATAAGTACGGCTTCAATCATCATGATTTTTCCGATAAAACTGATTATTTTCCGTTTATTCATTCTAATTTACTTCCTTAACTACGAAACATAAATATCATTCAAACTGTTAATCTGACTGTTAATCGTTGCCACAAGCACGGAATCTCCTGCCTTGATCACATCATCACCACGAGGAATAATGGTCTTTGAATCCCTGATAATACATGCCAGCAACATATTTCTCTTGAGTTTCAAATCTTTCAGCGGAACATCCAGATTTTTATCTTTTTCATCTATCTTGAATTCGATAAATTCAATTTTTCCGTCCATCAGTCTGTACAGGGATTCTACCGCATCAGCCCCCTTTGCGTTCAGCAGGGAACGGCTATATCCCAAAATCCGGTCGGCCGCTACGTCCTCCCTGGATACGGTACAAATCCTGCTCTCTGCAGGTAACACTTTTAACCTGGACTTGGTACTGATTCTGGAAATCACCTTTCCGATTCCCTGAGACTCCGCATACATAGCCGCCACCAGGTTATTTTCATCATCATTGGAAATCGGTATAAATGCATCCGTATGCTGAACATCTGACTGTGACATGGAATCAAAGTAATTTAACGCATCATCACAAATCACATTCACACCGGGAAGTTTTTCAGCCAAAATATTAGCAGTGTTTATATCCTTCTCCAGCAATGTAATCTTAGAACCGTGCTGTGTTAACATCTCAGCCAGGTAGTACGCAATTCTGCCTCCGCCTGAAATCATTACGGAATGAAGCGGTTTCACAGGCAGCTTCAATTTCTTAAATGCCTTCTTAAACTCATCCGCAGCACCGGTTAAATACAAAACATCACCGCTCTGCAGAACCGTATCGCCCTTGGGTACAAAAGCTTCTCCCTGCCTTACTACCGCACAAATCAGCAGGTTGATGCCCATTCCCCTGGTAATCTCAATCAGCGACTTCCCATGTAATGCACTTTCTTCCTTCAGCACCATTTCTACCAATTCTGCCCTTCCCTTGGCAAACACTTCTACACGGGTTGCAAGCGGAAAACGGAGCAAACGGTAAATTTCCATTGCTGTGGCAAGCTCCGGATTAATAATCATGGAAAGACCCATTTTTTCTTTATAAAATTTATTCTGCTTGGCATAATCAATATCCCTGATGCGGGCAATGGTATGCTTTGCCCCCAGCGTATGGGCAGTGATACAACTGAGAATATTGACTTCATCAGAATCCGTTACGGAAATAAAAATATCGGTCTCCTCCGCATTTAATTCTTTCAGCGTGGTATAAGAAGCTCCATTTCCCTGCAGGCAGATAATATCCATGGAATTACTCAGATTCGTAAGTACATTTTCATCTTTATCTACCAGGGTAAGTAAATATCCGTCGTGGGAAAGCTGGTCTGCCAAGGCCTTACCGATTCCGCCACCACCAACTATAAATATTTTCATATCTTTACGCTGTTTCATTTTATCCCTACCTTCCGATAAATCTTTAACTCATTACTGTCTTAGTCTTTTTACTTTTCCCAATAAACGTATTATAGCACTTTAATTATATTCTTTCCACCTCTCTTTCTCCGCTTCTTTCCACCAAATCTTTTATCTTTCATCTGTTTGTACCAATATTTGTCTTTTTTCAATTTCTTTGTTGACAAATAAAATACCGCTGACTATAATTACAAGTAATTTAACAAGTGATTGATTAAGAAAAGCAATGATAAGAAGAAGTAGCATGAAGGGAAACATACAGAAAGCAGCCGGTTGATGAGAGGCGCATGGGAAGCTTTATGTGAATACATCTTTGAGCTTCGCACCAAATGATTTGATCTGATACTGACGCAACTTATGTCCGGCAGCAAACGAATCTAGTAGGCTGCGACGGTTCCTGCACCCGTTATCGTGCTAGAGTATAACCCGGCTCCACCGGTCAAGGACATGAATTTTGTTCATCCGGCCATCAGGGAAACGGACGTACTCGAAGAGGTAAACAGTGTGAGCTGTTTATAAACTTTAGGTGGTATCGCGAGATTT
>JAFZDQ010000053.1 GCA_017561085.1 Lachnospiraceae bacterium | reverse complement strand
TTTTATCAGATATGTGCGATATCGCATATAAAAAGGATAGATGAAGCAGGGTATTTTTATGCCTTCCAAAAGTAACTATCAAAAATCAATTAACAAATTTGGAAGGAGGAAAAACTGGCTTAAAAAGTCAGTTTTAAACAAAATCATGGCATTTTTTACTAATAGCGTAACAGCCCTTAAAACCGTCGTAACCGCCATCGGCGCAGGTGTAGCCGTATGGGGAATCATCAACTTGCTGGAGGGCTATGGTAACGATAACCCCGGTGCTAAATCACAGGGAATCAAGCAGCTGATGGCGGGCGGAGGTATCGTAATCATCGCCCAGACGGTGATCCCTCAGCTTACTTCTCTCTTTTCATAAGGAGAAGATCACGATAGATGAACACTATCGTTGAAAAGATTACCGAACTCATAAAGGAAATGCTGCAAGGTTGGGTAATGTCTAACCTCGAAGGAATGTTTACCGATGTGAATACAAAGGTAGGAACAATCGCCGGAGAGGTTAGCCAGACTCCCAGCGCATGGAACGCAGGTATTTTCAATATGATCAAAAACCTGTCAGATACGGTCATCATACCGATAGCCGGGATCATCATAACCTATGTGCTGTGTTATGAGCTGATAACGATGGTAATAGACAAGAACAACATGCATGAATTCGATACGAGCCTTTTCTTCAGATATCTTTTCAAGGCTTGCATAGCAGTAATGCTCCTTAGCAAGACCTCGGATATCGTTATGGCGATCTTCGATGTGGGTGGTCACATGGTAAGTGAGGCTGCCAGTGCCATCACGGGTTCCACTTCGCTTGATGTGGGAGCCACGATTCAGTCAATGTTTTCGTCACAGCTGTCAACCATGGAGATAGGCGAGCTGATAGGTCTTGGCATAGAAACGATGTTCTGCAGCTTTTGTATGAAGATCATGTCCGTTTTGATCACCGTCATATTATACGGGCGCATGATTGAAATCTATCTTTATGTTTCGGTAGCACCGATGCCTTTTGCAACCCTTGTGAACAGGGAGTGGGGAAGCATCGGATCCAACTATATCAAAGGATGCATAGCACTGGCTTTTCAGGGATTTTTCATTATGGTATGCGTGGCAATCTACGCAGTCCTCGTAAATGCTGTGGCAGTGGCTTCAAATCTGCACTCAGCACTTTGGCAGGTAATGGCTTATACCGTTGTCCTGTGCTTCTCCCTGTTTAAGACCGGATCACTTGCAAAGAGCATCCTTCATGCTTCATAAAAACGGAGGTGACTAAAACATGGCAATCGCAGTTGATGTGGCAAAGGACCCGAAAGCGATCAAGTCGAAATTCATCGGGAATTTCACCAAGCGTCAGGTCATTTGCTTTGGAGCGGCTGCCGTGGTGGGAGTACCATTTTATCTTCTGACAAGAAAGGTAATCGGGACGGACGTGGCTGCCCTCATGATGGTGGCAGTCATGCTCCCGTTCTTCTTTATGGCAATGTATGAAAAGGACGGAGTGCCTGCAGAGCAGTATCTGAAGCAGGTCATTGAGATGAAATTCATCCGGCCCGGGATAAGAAGGTACAAGGTGGAAAACCTCTACGAGCAGTTAAGAGAAAGAGAATCTATGGAAAAGGAGGTGGAAGCTCTTGAACGCAAGCAAAAAAAGTGGAAAGAAGAGCGTTACGGCAAAGTCGCAGAAAAGCGTGAAGCAGACAAATAAGCCTGCAAAAGCCGTGCAGAGTAAGAAAAGCGGCAAGTCGCTGTTTGAGAGATTCACGGGACTTACGCTTGCGGAGTTCTTAAAGCTGAAAAAGCTTAAGAAAACGCTCTCCGGAGATAATGGTCAGTCCGGCAAGCAGATTTCCACACAGCAGACCATTACCTTTGACAAGATGTACCAGGATGGCATCTGCAAGGTTAGAAAGAATTATTATACGAAGATGATCGAGTTTTATGATCTGAACTATGTTCTTCTGGATGAGGAAGAAAGGGCGGATATACTGGGGCTGTATTCACAGCTCATAAATTATTTTGATCCGACCATCAACTTTCAGATCTTCCTCTTTAACAGGCATGTGAATGAGGAAACACTGGCGGCACAGTTTGAGATCTCTCCCCAGGGAGATAAGTTCGACGATATCCGTGAAGAGTTTTCGGATATGTTAAAGAGCCTGTCTGCAAAGGGGAATAACGGAGTCATCAAGAGCAAATATATCATTTTCGGCATCGAAGCAGAGAATATCAAGGAAGCAAGGCAGAGGTTCATAAGCCTTGAGGCAGATATCATAAAGAACCTCAAAAACCTTGGTACCAATGCGAAGTGTCTCGACGGAAAGGAACGCTTAAGAGTCCTGTATGAGTTTTTCAATCAGGATAAGATGGAACCTTTCCGTTTTTCATTTAAGGAAATGGCAGAGTCCGGCAATACGGTTAAGGATTATATCGCACCGCAGGGCTTTGAGTTCCGTTTCCCCGGCAGATACAAGATGGGGCATATGTTTGGAGCCACAAAGTATCTGGACATCATATCTCCGAAGCTCAATGACGAGCTGCTTAAAAGGCTTTTGGATATCGACAGCAATATTTCTATATCCATCCACATGAGGACCATTGAGCCTACAGAAGCAATCAAGCTCTTAAAAAGAGCACTGTCGGATGTTCAGAAAACAAAGATCGACGAGCAGAAAAAAGCAGTCAGAGCCGGGTATGACATGGATATTCTTCCTACAGATATCGTTTTGTATGAAAAAAATACCATGGAGCTTTTGGATGATCTGAATACCAGTAACCAGAAGCTTATCTGGACAACGATCCTGATATCGAGCTTCGGAAGAAACAAGAAGGAACTGGAGAGCGTGTCACAGAGGGTGTCGGGTATCATTCAGCAGGCAAACTGTAGGCTTATCGACCTTCAGTACAAGCAGGAGGTGGCCATGAATGCCGCAGCTCCCATAGGCATCAATGAAACGAAGGAAGGCAGGCATCTGATCACAAAGAACCTGGCAATCCTTGTGCCGTTCAATACACAGGAGCTTTTCCAGTCGGGACAGTCTTTGTATTACGGACTGAATGCCCTAAGTAACAACATGATTATGGCAGACCGTAAGAAGCTTCGTACACCGAACGGCGTAATCTTAGGTACGCCCGGTTCCGGTAAATCATTTTCTGCAAAGCGTGAGATCCTTGGAAGCTTCCTTGTATCAAGGGATGACATTTTGATATGTGATCCCGAGGGCGAGTATTATCCGCTTGTTAAGGCACTTGGTGGCGAGGTAGTGAAGCTGGCAACCAATTCAAAGGATTATCTTAATCCGATGGATATTCAGCTTTCCCATAAGAACGACAGGGAGGCTCTTAAGCTTAAGAGTGATTTCCTTATCACGCTCTGTGATGCTATCGCAGGCGGGGAGACAGGTCTTGCAAATGATGAAAAGGGTATCATCGACCGCTGTATCGAGGGTATTTATGATGAGTATTTCAAAGACCCGAGACCAGAGAATATGCCGATATTGGAGGACTTATATAACGCACTGGTTAAGTATGAGCCGGATAAGGCAGTATCAGAGGAGCTTGCCATTGATGCAAAGCAGAAGGCGGTGCGTATCGCAAACAGCCTTGTTTTATATGTACATGGTTCTCAGAACTATTTTAATCATCGTACCAATGTTGACAGTCAGAACCGAATTGTCTGCTTTGATATCAGAGACCTTGGAAAGCAGCTGAAAGAGCTGGGAATGCTTATCGTGCAGGATGCGGTATGGAACAGGGTTTCCCGTAACCGTGAGCGCAGGGTGGCTACCCGCTATTACTGTGATGAGTTCCACCTTTTGTTAAGAGATAAGCAGACAGCGCAGTATTCAGTGGAGATCTGGAAGCGTTTCAGAAAGTGGGGTGGTATTCCAACAGGGCTTACGCAGAACGTAGGTGACTTCCTTCGTTCGGAGGAGATCGAGGGTATCCTTGGTAACAGCGATTTTGTATATCTCCTTAACCAGAACGCAAAGGATCAGGTGATCCTGGCAGACAAGCTGGGACTTTCAGAGAAGCAGCTCCAGTATGTAACAAACTCTGAATCCGGATGCGGACTCATTCTTTTTAATGATGTGGTCATTCCATTTGCGGACAGGTATCCGACAGATACCAAGACGTATGCGATCATGAACACTCGTCCACAGGAGGAAGAGGAACATACTGCTGACAAGGGAGATGATGCGGATGGCGAAGAAAAAGAATAATACGGCAAGGAAGGCAGTATCGGATATAACCGGGGCTAAACCCGAGGGATTTGATGCGAAAGCCGATGCCGGAGATTTTAAGAAAGCACGGGCGGGTCCTACGGGATCCGCTGATGGAAGAAGTAAGGGCAGTGCCGTAAAAAGTAAGGCTGTAAGCGAAGCACAGGAGATGTTTAATGCTGCGCCTGCAAATACGGTTTCCCAGGCAGAAGAAAAGAGCAGAAAGGTCAATCAGGAATTCTTTAAAAGACATGAGAATGAGGATGAAAAGAATACCGAGTATGCTTCTCAGCGTGAGGAAACGAGAGCACTTCGCAAGCACAGGCAGCATGAGAGCCGTACAAGGGTAAAGGACAGCTTTATCCAGTCAGATGGAGATTTCCATGGAAAGACCAGCTTTGTGGAAGAAGCAGGTGCTGAAACGGCAAAGAGCCATAAGCTTGAGATGCTTGAAAAGAAAGCGGAAAAGGCTGCTGATAAAACCCAGAAGGCGAGAAAGAAATTACCACAGCGTAAGGAGTACAAGCTGGTGCGGCATTTCGATGAAAAGACCGGGAAAGTAACCTATGAGCTTCAGACCAATAAGGTACTAAAAAAGCCGAAGTCAGATAATCCCATAACTGCCGCAAACCGCAGGGCGATGATGGAAGCGCAGGGACTGGTGCATGACAAGATATCGGAGGATGAAAAGGATAACTCCGGTGTTGAAGCTGCCCACAGGACAGAAGAGGCTGGTGAAGCCGTTATCGTTCATGCGAGAAATATAAAGCATGGCGTACAGGCAAAGCGAAGCAATAAGGTAGCGGCTCTTGAAAAGAAGCAGTTCAAGGCGGAGGTGAACTTCAGATATCAAAAGTATTTGGAGGAAAACCCGGAGGTCAAAAAGAAAGCCATACAGAAGCGTCTGCAGAAGCAGCGTATCAAGCGTGAGTATGCCAAAGCCCTGAAAAAAGGATCAGAAGCAAAGCAGGCTGCCGGATATGCAAAGAAAGCGGCAACGACAACCACCAACATGGCAAGAAAAGTAGAGGAATTTGCCCGGAAGCACATAGGAGCTATTGCAACTATAGGACTGTTCGGGCTTTTCTTTATGCTGATAGCGGCAGGTATTTCAAGCTGCTCAGCAGTCTTAAACGGTGGTCTGTCGGCAACCATGGCAGGAAGCTATCAGAGTCAGCCAGCTCAGCTTGATGCATCGGATGAAGCCATGACCTCAAGGGAAATGGCATTGCAGAACACCATAGACAGTATCGAGGAAGATTATCCCGATTATGATGAGTACAACTATAACCTTGAAGAAATCGGGCATAACCCTTTTACGCTGATCAATTACCTGTCAGCCATAAAGGTTGATGTGGTGGCTGCGGATGTGGATGCGGAGATCGAATCACTTTTTGATGAAATGTATGAGCTGACACTTACACCGAGGGAAGAGACGAGAACCCGCACGGTAACTGTTACGAATGAGGAAACCGGTGAAGAGGAAGAAGTGGAAGAGGAATATACCGTAACAATCCTTGATGTGGAGCTTACCCGTAAGCCTTTGGAGGATATCGTAGCAGAGCGTCTTACCGGGAATGATGATGCAAGTACGCTTTATGCGGCATATCAGCAGACCAATGGTGCGCTTCAGCAGTTTTATACGCCTCTTGATACGGACTGGTACAGCCTGATAAAGAGCTACTACGGATACAGGAAGAATCCCATCACCGGAGAGAACCAGTTCCACAGAGGTATTGATATCGCAGTACCGGAAGGGACAGAGGTTTATGCCGGGCATGACGGAACAGTAACCACGGCAGCCTATGACGATGATTACGGGAATTATATCGTGATCACGGATTCAAAAGGCTTTACTACGAAGTATGCGCATCTTGAAAGTATGAATGTCAGCGCAGGGCAGACAGTAAGGCATGGAGAGATTATAGGTAAGACTGGAAGTACGGGAGCCGTAACGGGAAGCCACTTACATCTGGAGTGCTTATCGGATGGAGAGTATTATAATCCGCTTTTCTATTTTGAAAACGGTAACGGATCTATTTACGGTACGACAGATCCTATCGGTGGCAGTGGTGATGTGGCAGCGCTTATAGCAGAAGCAGAGAACTACCTTGGATACCCGTATGTATGGGGCGGCAGCAATCCGTCAACGAGCTTCGACTGTTCGGGATTTGTGTGCTATGTGCTTACACATAGTGGTTACTGTAACATGCCAAGGACCACGGCACAGGGCATTTATAACCAGTGTACTCCGATCAGTGCATCAGAAGCGAGAGCCGGAGACATTATCTTTTTCACGGGTACATACAATTCCGGTAATCCTGTAACTCACGTCGGTATCTATGCCGGCAATGGTCAGATGATACACGCAGGCGATCCGATCAAATACTCTTCCATCAACACACCGTACTGGCAATCGCATTTCTATTCATTTGCGAGAGTTCCAGGGCATTAAGTATAAGGAGGCAAGATGAAAAGAGAAACAATCAAGAAAAACCGCATTCATGCTGCCGAGAAGAAAGAGTATTACACCGAACGTGAGAAATACTGGGCGAGACTCGAACAGGAAGCGGATGATGCGGAAGCGATGAAGATCATCAGAAAGAAACATATAACACCGGAGCAGCTGGCACTGTTTAACAGCCTTTCTGAAAAAGAGGTTGCGGACATGATAGCTGCAAGGGATAAGGAATCAAAACAGACCCCGCCCGATGAAGGCGGGGCCTTTCATGCAGAAAATGAAAAGGAGACAAACGAAAATGCAAAGAAAGTTATCAGTTAGGATTATTGCATCGCTGATCTTATCGGTGATGCTATTTGCACTGCCGGTCGGGGCATTCATTGCGAACAGCTCCACTGCGGTATCGGTATATGCCGAAGAGAGCGTGACAGGTAATGAAGCAGGAACTACAGATGATTCGTCATCAAGTGATGATGCTTCAGATAGTGGTTCTACAGATGAAGGAACAGATACAACAGTTGAAAATCCTTCGAGCGGGGATAATTCCGGTGCCGGGGATGGTTCCAACACAGGAGACAGCGCCTCCGAAAATGAATCCGGGGATGGTGGGGACGGTGGTGAGACTGGAGAAGATGATCCCACACCGACTCCTGAACCTACACCTGAGCCGGAACCTGAGTGTATCTGTGACCACAAGTGCAGCCAGTATGATTACAACAAGGACTGCCCTGTATGTAGTCAGAACTATAAGGACTGCGCATATAAGGAGCCGAGCGTAAAGATTACGATCAATACTCCTTCTGGATGGTATTCAAGCGGTACATCTGCAAAGGTCACTTTTAAGGTCGAAGATATCCTTGATACCGGGAATTTTGCCATAAAGTCCGTGAAAGCAAAGATCGGACAGAATGGCAGCTATAACGATGTAACAGAGGATATGTTCCTTGAAATTTCCGAGAACTGCACTGTGTATGTGCTTGTTACCGATGCTAATGATAAGAGTTATGAGAGAAGCCGTTCCATCAAATGCTTTGATACAAGCAAGCCCACCCTTAATGCGGCGGTATCGGACGGACTTCTTACTATCCAGGCATCCGATAATGACTCCGGTGTAAAGGTTATTTATGTGAATGGGTATGAGTTTACGGATGTTACAAACGGAACCGTGAATATCCGCCTTTCCCAGTTTGATGCAGGCTATGAGTATTTCACGATCACAGCCATGGATAATGCCGGGAATGTGTCGGAGGTTTATAAGACAAAGAATCCTTACTACA
Organism: Lachnospiraceae bacterium; assembly: GCA_017561085.1. GTDB lineage: Bacteria > Bacillota > Clostridia > Lachnospirales > Lachnospiraceae > Suilimivivens. Next base: position 44,456 of record JAFZDQ010000053.1, on the reverse strand, counting down.
AGGACCCTAATTCTGATGATGACAGTAATCCGGCAGAACAGCTTCCTGCAAGTGCGGAGGCAACCAAGCCTTCATCTGCTACAGCTACAGTGACAGACCATACTAAGACTGACAGCAATGGAAATACCACGAGTACAACTACAAGCACCAATACATCTCCCGAGGCACAGAAGAAAGCTGAATTTGCAAAGGCTGATGCGGAAGAAGCCGCTTTATCAGATGGAGAAAACGGAGAGGATATGAACCTTGGAAAAGAGTTCTATACCATCGAAGCTGCAAGCGGCAAGGTCTTTTATTTGATCATTGATCGTGACGGACAGGAGGAAATGGTTTACTTCCTGACAGAGATTACAGAAAATGACCTGCTTAATGTAACAACGGATAATTCGGAGACTCTGCCTAAGAACTCAGCGGCTCTTGAATCGCAGATCCCTGTGACGGAGAGCGCATTGCCTAATAACAATACGGATATCGACGATACCCACGAGGTTGAGACTCCGACAGAAACACCGGAAGAGCCACAGGAGACTGAAACAGAGGAGCCTGCCGAAGAGGAGCCGGAAGAGCCTGTTAAGAGCAATCCGCTTTTGGGATACATCATCATGGCAATCTTTGGCGGTGGTGTGATCGGAGCTGCATATTATTTCAAGGTAGTTAAGAAAAAGCAGGACGGCGATTTTGTCGAGGATGAAGATGAAGAAGCCGAAGAGGAAGTATATGCAGACGATGCAGATGAGCAGGAAAAGGATCCTAATGACGCCTGGTTTGATAATGCCGATGATGCGGCAGATTATCCTGAACCTACAGAAGAACAGAAAGACAGACCTGCTCCTACGGCGGAGGATATGGAAGATGCAACAATATCTGATACGGAAGAGGAGAGCGCAGCAGATGTATCAGAAAAAGATGAATAAACACATTTACGGCGGAGAGGATAACCTCTCCGTCATCTTTTGAAAGGAGAAATGAGTTTTATGGAACAGACAGCAGAAAAAAAGAAGATGGATGAGATCACCATCAAATTTGGCAAGGGATGTGTTGGAGAGCCTTTTACGGGAAAGGATGGCAAGGAGTATAAGCAGATCCTTATTCCCAATAAGGATGAAAATGATCACAGCCCCTGGGCAACATTTGTGGCAAGGTCAAATGCGGTGCATGAGGATCAGTATGGTAAGGGTATGTGGATGAAACTGCCTGCCGATGGTCATACCACAGTACGCAAGGATCACTGCGTCGGAGAAGGTGCTGATGGTAAGAAGATCTGGGAGACCGAAAAGACCAAGGTATCCAACAGAGATCTGAAAGGCATGGTGGAGTTCTATAAGTCCAGAGGCAAGGAGCAGGAGGAAAAGCCGAGGGAGTCCTTAAAAGAGAGACTTTCCGAGAAAAAGGCGGAAGTATCACAGCAGAAGCACGATGCGCCTCAGAAGACTGCCACAAAGTCCAAAGAAGCGGCATTGTGATTCAATACACTATCTTGAGTAGTCAGCGGAAATTAAGGCATAACTATATAAAATGAATTGACATGGATTTTCATAGATGATAATATACAAATGGAACTACTCTAAAAATAATGGAATAAAGGATAACGATATGAAAGACAAAAATCTGATGAATCCAAAAGAAGAGAACCTGATGGAACTGCTTTGGGATGAACAGAGACCGCTGACTACTGCCGAGATAGGATCTGTACTTAAGGGTAAAGGCTGGAATAAATCGACTCTTTTTAATACGATTCAGTCCTTATTAGAGAAGGGTTACATTAAGGTTAGCGGTGTTGAAAGAAGTCACACTCAATACGCAAGACAATTTGAATACACCATGACCAAAGAGGAATATGCAGCATTATTTTTGACAGAGAAGGGAATAAAGAGAAGTGCTCTTGGAAACATTGCATTAGCCATGACTGGTTCTTCGAGTAGCGATGAGGAGGCAGACGAAGAACTTATACAAGAGTTGGAAAATATCATAAAGCAGTTGAGAGGAAATAGAAAATGATATGAAAATTACTTTTTTCTCAATAGCCATGAGCATAATATGGGGCAGTGCATTAATGGTATTGTTTACCATATTGAGAAAAAGAAGCAGGTTAATAGATATATGCAGTGTTTCAGGCATTATAGTATTATACATATTTTGTGCTGTAAGGATGATGATTCCTATAGAATTGCCTTGGGTTAAGGTTATACCGGCGGAAGGGGCATTTAATTCTTTATACTTGGCAATCAGGAAGGGGATAGGTGTTTCAGGTGTAAAGGTTTATCACATATCAATGGGTGCATGGATTGCTGGAGCAATCGTTAAAGCGGCTGATTTGGTAATTAGATATTTAAAGTAAAAAAAACAAATTGATAAACTTGCGGAGAAAGGAAAATACCTTGAAACGTCTCAATATGGTGTAAATATTCCTTCAGTAAAAATTATATTATCTGGGGCAGTTGATACACCTTTGAGTTTTGGATTGTTTGACAGAATAATACTCATACCAGATGAGGGCTATTCAGATGATGACAAGGCTTTAATTATCCGGCATGAGTATATGCACTTGATTAATAATGATTTGGCTGTACAATTTCTCATCAATATGCTTTGTGCGATTTATTGGTGGAATCCTTTTGTGTATCTGTTGAGGCTTGATTTGGAGCAGTACTTTGAGCTTCGATGTGACAGTAATGTAACTCAAGACATGTCTGAGACTCAGATTGCCGATTATTTAGATGTACTGCTTAAAGTATACAAGAAAAAGCGGAAAAGCCCTAATCGCTATGGTATCGGTTTATTGGGAACACATAGAAGAAGAGATAAGGATATTAAAGAGCGCTTTATCATGTTGTCAAAGGGGCAGCATAGAAGAAATCGGACAATAGGAAAGATTGCTGCAATAGTTATTGCATCAGTTTTTATGGTTATATCCTATTCCTTTATTTTTCAGTCAAATTATGATGTGCCAGAAGATACCTACAATACTGAAAGTGATACCTATGAAGTGAACCAGAGCAATAGCTATCTTATAAAACAGCACAATGGTAGTTATATATGGCGTACTTCTGATGGCTTTGAAAAGGAAATTGATGAAGAGTCTGCTAATATGCTGATAAAAGATGGCTTCACTGTTATAGATCAATGATGAAAGGAGGATTGTATGAAGAAAACAGTTGTTGCTTTTGCTGTGTGTATGGCATTGATTTCAATTGTTAATCCAAACACTGCTTATGCAAAAAGTATTGAAAATGTTCAAGATGTGAAAATTGAATCGGGTTATACCAGAGGGGATGTTATTGTTACAAAGTATCGTGTGCATAATGGATATTACCAATATAGACATTGGAATGCAACGCAGGGATATTGGGTAGAGGACGATTGGATAACTATAGCTTAGTTTTCGACAGGAGGGTAGATTATATGACAAAATTTAAAAGTGTTATAAAAAGTCTTTTGGGTATTACATTATCAATTATTTTTTTGATTACAATGCCTTTAATGGTGTATGCTGCAGACCCATATTTGTCATATGGGTGCCAATATGGGGATATTACCGTAAAGCCATATTCTAGTTTGTATAATAGCACATGGGTTACAATTCTCGATAACGGGAGGGGAGCATGGAATAGTTCATCTGCAAATGTCTCTATTTCAACATCATCATCGAGCAATAATACTTTAGAAGCAGCAAATTACAGTGATACATGGTACGGTCTTAATACACAGACATATAACACAACAACAGGATATACTACGAAATTTGTGATTAAGGTTAATGCCAGGACCATAAGTAATGATGCAACTAATTTTTCTAATTTTGCGAAAAGTACCGTGGCACATGAATTTGGTCATAGTTTCTGGCTATGTGATAACCCTTCGACGACATCATCTTCCTTAATGAAACACAGTAGAGATCGCAATACAATGACAACACCACAGACTTTCGATATTAACAATGTAAATGCAAAGTATTAGGGAGGAATTGAATATGAAAAAGAAAGTGGCTATTTTATTGTCAAGCGTAATGATATGCGCTTTAGTTGCTTGTGGTAATGTTGACACTTCAAGTGATACGGGGCAGAATCAAGCTCAAGAATCTATAATTGATTACGGGGATCAATCCGAGGAGGTTACTGTTGTATCGGCGGATTATCCGGAATATGAATCGCCTGAAGGATTAGTAAATGCCGCAGATATCGTTTTTTCCGGAATTGTTATAGATAGTCAAAGTGAATACATAGATATAAAAATGGAAGATGGAAAGGATTCATCTACTGGATTAGATGAGGCATCTCCCGTGCCATATACAATTTACAGTATTAAAGTTGAACGCATTTATAAAGGAGATACACAAAAAGAGATTATAAAAATCAAGTGTCCAGGAGGAAACATTGATGGAAGTATATTTGTCTCTGAGATTAATAATCAAATTGAAGAAGGACAAAACTACATGTTTTTAGTAAAAACATTTGAAAATAGTTATCCGAGTTTACTTAATGACACGCAGTCTGTTTATAATTTGAATAAATCTGATGATGAATGGCTAAACGAGTTATTGAATATTTTGAAATGATCAGATGCTTATAACAAAAGCTTATTGGATAAATCCAATATATTATATAAAATTGGAGGTTACAATCTATGAGAATTAGAACTAAAATAAGAAATCTAATAGTGGTAATGTTATCTGTTATATGTATTATTATGATTATTCCATCAACGAAAGTTGAGGCATCCTCTGTAACGGTTTATGGAGGACATACTTCTATGGGAAATGCCTATAATTGGGGATCATATAGTCAATATAATTCCATACTTGTAGTTCTTCCAGCGAATGAGAATGATTTTTGGATTAGCGTAAATCTTCCATCAGATAGTCATGTGTTTGCGAGAAGTTCCTATGATAGTGATTATTTGGGTATGGTGCTGGAATCATGGACATCGACTTCAATAATAGAATCTCATGATAGTGCAGTTTCTGTTTATGATCCAAATACAGTTATACCATTTTTGGCAGTGGCTCTTGATAATAATGGCTCATCTACGGATACATATTATATTCACGTTAATCGAGGATTAAATTATTCGGGCATAATGTATTTTACCATATCTATGGGAGAAAGGTTTAAAACTGGGCATGGGGTATTCCCTTTTAGTGGAACGGCTTCAAATCCAGGAAATAATCCATTTAGTTATTCGGGGAGGGATTCTTCGGTGTTGACACTGAACTTGTCAACAAATAATAACATTCCACCAGGAGCCATCGTGACAAGTGTAAGTACAAGTGGAACGCAGTCACCTAGCCAAGGAAATGTTCACCATATGATTATGCCCGCAAATCCAGGTACATGGTACACGTCGAATTACTCCAGTAATTCAAGTGGATCATATAGCATTAGTGTAACTGATGAAATTGCTGTTAAACAAGTATGGTCATTTAAGTATAATGCTATGGCAACGGCAAAATCAACAATGAAGAACGTTCAGATAACATTTGATTGGAGATATGACATTGCCAATAATGGATATCATACATTTTGAGGTAGAAATAGATGAGACTATTTTTGAATGAGACAATTCACCAAAAGACATCGCTCATAAACTATCTTTTTGGTAATGGCAAGAATAAAAAAAGTTTAGTGCTGTCCTCTGAAAAAAAACATAATTACGATACTGTTACTATAAGCGCAGTGGCTAAAGAACTTGCAATTCAAGAAAATCACGTCGACTACTGTAGAAATACCAATATAGATAAATCTATTGATTTACAGAGCTATATTGATGCAGTTAAGAAAGAAAATGAAGATGTGGTTAGAAATACAGGGACGAGTATTGATGGATCAGGTGGAGTACTTAAAACTTATAAGGATGCAATTTATGCTGCATTAACTGACAAATATGAGAGATTGGCGCAGGAAGCAAAGAGCCATTCGGATCCAGCAAACTATATTCAACAGAAGTATTTTGATAAATCTTCCCCGTATTATCAAAGCGATTTATCTGATGTTGAAAGATCTGCCGGATATAATAGTGAAATGGATATGCTTAAAATTGGCAAGTTGAGTCATACTTATTATCAGGACTCACTTTTGCGTGGATATTCGTTTGGAGCATATCAGAATGAAGAATATCAGCTAAACAGAAGGATTGTTAACAAGCAGATCGAAAATATATTTGAAAAAGAGAATATTGATAGAGGTTTCCTGACTAACAACTGTATATTTACAATAAATCCCTATACATACCATATTTCGGTTGATGGTGTTGAAAAGGATATGAAGGAAAGAATAGAAGAGGCACTCAATGTTGGTAATAATGGGAAAAAACTGTTTTTACACATTTATCAAGCGACTCAACAGGATAATTGCGAAAATAATCAAATAGATAGAATTCGAGAATTGAAATATCATGCCAATGCTGCTGTAAATGAATATACAGGCCTAAATCTATATGAAATGACACAAAGAGACGGGTCATTCTATACAGAAGATGGCATGGATATCCGTTTGATACTCAAACAGGGAATTGAAGCAAAGGTAAAAGACGGTAATAAAAGTAATGCTATAGAATATGTGAATCATCTTCTCAAAGAAGTAGGGAATATCGATTGGAATAATACGGCAGATATGTTTCTTAGTATCTCGTATACACAAAGAGGTCTTATGGATATTGGGCAAAAAGTTGTATATGACGGATATAGTAAATTTGATGGTGACAATTGGTATTCTGTATTATAAAACCATTTGACCATTATAAAAAAGTGATATAAATATGTCTTATTTGATATGTGAGAGAAAATTTTTTTTGATAGAACACTTAAATATAGAACATTAAAAATAGGCAGGAGTGCAAACTCCTGTCTATTCTATTTGGAGGGAAAATGAAGAACAAATGGAAAGAATGGGTGAAAAATGATACATGGATTTTATGAAAGATAATATTGGTCTATGGTTAGCCGGTTGAGAATAGTTTCTTGACCGGCATTTTTTATTTTATGGGAGGAAAATGGATGCAACTTGTGATAACAGAAAAGCCCAGTGTGGCCAGAGCCTATGCGGATGCACTGGGCGTCAAAAATGCACAGGACGGTTATATCGAGGGAAATGGTTATATCATTTCGTGGTGTGTAGGACACCTTATTGAGCTGGCACAGCCGGATGTATATGATCCCGCTTTAAAGAAGTGGTCATATAATTCGCTCCCGATCATGCCGGGAAACTGGCAGTACGAGATCAAGAAGGATACGAAAGCTCAGTTTAAGGTACTTAAGAAGCTCATGCACGATAAAGGTGTGGATGAGACTATCTGTGCTACCGATGCCGGACGAGAGGGTGAGCTGATTTTCCGTCTTGTATATGAGCAGGCAGGCTGCGATAAACCTATTAAGCGTTTATGGCTTTCATCTATGGAAGAGAGTGCCATAAGGGAAGGCTTTGCCAATCTGAAACCCGGATATATGTACAACGACCTGTATCAGAGTGCTTTATGCAGACAACAGGCTGACTGGCTTGTGGGTATCAATGGTACAAGGCTTTTCACGGTGCTTTATAACAGACTTTTGAAAGTCGGAAGGGTGCAGACTCCTACACTTGCAATGCTTGTGGACAGGGATGAAGCAATCCGAACCTTTAAGAAAGAGCCGTTTTATACCTGCCATATAGATGTAAATGGCATGGAAGCTGTATCTGATAAGTTCAAGACAGAAGATGAGGCAATGTCCGTAGAGGGATGTGCCGTATTTAACCCGGTGCGTATTACGAAGGTGGAGGAAGAGGAAAAGAGTATCGCACAGCCGAGACTTTATGACCTTACCACCCTGCAGAGGGATGCCAATCGTATCTTTGGATTTACGGCAAAACAGACCTTGGATTATACCCAGAGCCTTTATGAAAAGCGTCTTTGTACTTATCCAAGGACGGACAGCCAGTTTTTATCCGATGATATGGGACAGACTGCGGAAGATGTGATCGGAGCGGTGTTTAAGAGCGTATTAAAGATGCCGCAGGATTATTCACCGGATATCGGCAAAGTCTTAAACAGCAAAAAAGTCACAGACCACCACGCCATCATTCCCACGATGGAAATCGCAAAACAGGATATGGATGCACTTGCAGAGGGAGAGAAGAAGATTCTTTCCCTCATTTCATATCGTGTCCTGTGTGCTACATCCGGGAGACACATTTATAAGGGTGTAAAAGTGGAGCTTGACTGTGACGGTTTTAAGCTTCATGCAAGCGGAAAGACGGTCATATCTGAAGGCTTTAAGAAGTATGAAAAGATGCTCAGGAACCGCTTTAAGGTAAAAGCCGATGTGGAGGATGAGGAAAAGACTTTGCCTTTGGTACATGAGGGACAGTCATTCCGTGATGTGAATCCGAGAGTGGTGGAGGGCTTCACGCAGCCACCAAAAGCTTTTACGGAAGACACGCTCCTTAAGTATATGGAAACTGCCGGAGTTTCGGAAATGGATGATGATGTGGAGCGTAAGGGTCTCGGTACACCTGCAACCAGAGCGGATATCATCGAGAAGCTGGTAAAAGACGGGTTCGTCAAAAGAGATAGGAAAAAGCTGGTTCCCACGGATGATGGGATCAAGCTCATAACCATTCTGCCTGATGCGGTCAAATCTCCGCAGATGACGGCGGACTGGGAAAACGCACTTGTCCTTGTCTCCAAGGGTGAGATGAGTGCGGATGCCTTTATGAAGGGCATTAAGGACATGGTAACTGATTTGGTAAAAACATACAGTAGCGTAAGCGAGGAGGAAAAGAAGATGTTTGGTTCAGAAGAAGCAATCGGAAAATGCCCTAAGTGTGGCGGAGATGTCGTTGTTGGCGAGTATGGAGCATACTGCACCGAGAAGTGCGGCATGAGCCTTGGCTATGCCATGGGAAGAAAGCTTGACGAGGAGCAGATCAAGAAGCTTCTTGCAGGAGAAAAGATCTTTATGAAAGGTCTTAAGAGCAAGAAGGGCAAGAGCTATGATGCTTTTCTTAAGCCTGAAGGGGTAGAGGCATATGACTACACCAACAAGGATGGTGAGGAAAAGAGCGGCTTTCAGTTCAAGTTCGCCTTTGAGTTTCCGGAGCGTAAGAAGAAGGGAGAGTGAGCAACATGAAGAAAGCAGTAAAAGTATTACTGGGCATTGCGGCGGCAGGGGCTTCGGTCTCTGCTGCGGCTTTAGCCGTAAAGAAGTACAGGGACAGTAAAAAGAAGTATGTCTGTGATGATGACTACTTCGATGAAGAGCCGGATGATTTTGATGAAGAATATCATCTTACACCCGAAGAGGGAGAGGAGCTTATCAGCACGGATGATCATGATTTTGGAGCATCTGATGATGATTACTATCCCGGTAAATATGCTGATATCAGCATTCTGGAAAAAGAAGAGGTTGCTTTTATCAAGTATATCCTCGAAGGAATCAGGAATGTCGGATACCTTATGAATGTGAAATTTGAGGATATTGAAAGACTTTGCCGCAGAAGAAATATCTCCAATGCAGAAAAGCTGGAGCAGATCAGAGCTATTTGCATGGCAGGAAAGGATAACAATGATCTTTTGGGCGGATGCGTTGAAGATATTTCAGATATGGTAAGCGAGAACACCCCAGAGGATTTCTGGGATTTTCTTGAAGATTATACAAAGAAGGAGGATGAAAACGATGCAGAATAACAATGTGATCGCAACAGAGGTTGCAGAAAAGCCAAAGACAAGTGGCAAGGCTCGCTTTACGGCCTATATGCAGGGCATGAAGAAGTTGGAGTGTAAGGCACAGATGCAGAAGGAAGCTATGATGAAGGGAGGAGCAAAAGCATGAATTACGAAGAATTTAAGCAGGAAGTGGCAGACCGTATCAAGGAGTTTCTGCCTGAGAAGTACGCAGATGCGGATGTTTCCATTCAGACAGTTGTGAAGAACAATGATCAGAAGCTGGATGGTCTTATGGTAAAGCTTGAGGACAGCAATATCGCTCCCAATATTTACCTCAATCAGTTTTATGAACAGCATGAGGACGGCAGACCTATGGATGATATCCTGGCTGCAATCGCAGATGTCCGCACACAGCATGAGATGTCACAGGATTTTGATGTTAGCAGGCTTACCGATTTTGACAGCGTGAAGGATCGTATCACCTGCCGCCTTATCAATGCAGAGCAGAATGCGGAGTATCTTGCAGATAAGCCTCATACCATGGTGGATGACCTGGCTGTTACATACCATATCGCAATCGGCAAAGAAGAGAGCGGCACAATGAGCGCACCTATCACCAATAGGCTCATGGAGGGATACGGTGTGGATGTAGAACAGCTTCATCAGATTGCCCTCGATAACATGGACACCCTTACTCCGGCAACTTTCAAGAGTATGACGGAGACCATGGTGGATATGATGCTTCCCGATATGATGCGAAATGGCATGACAGAGGAAGAGGCAAGGGAGGCCATCGCCGGTATGATCCCGCCTACACCTGATGAGATGATGTATGTACTTTCTAATGAGGATAAGCTTAACGGTGCGGCAGTTCTCCTTAACGATAAGGTCATGGATGATATCACCGAGAAGCTGGGTCAGGACTACTTCATTTTACCTTCGAGTGTGCATGAGGTGCTGATCGTACCTAAGAATGATCAGATGGATCTTAAGACACTGGAAAGCATGGTGCAGGATGTGAATGCCACACAGGTAGCACCGGAGGAAAGACTCTCCGATCACGTATATGCCTATGACGCAAAGGAACATGAGCTTTTCCGTGCGGACAAGGCAGAGGAGAGAGCTGCGGCAAAGGAAGCCGAGGCTTCAAAGGAAACTGCTGTAGAAAAAACATCTGTAGAAAAAACATCTGCAAAGGAAGAAAAGAGGCAGGAACGTCCTTCCCTTAAGGAGAGGCTTGCTCAGAAGAAAGATGTTGTTGCCAAGAATGAGGCAAACAGAGAACCTCGTCAAATGAATAAGGACAGAGGCGCACAGGCTTTGGCATAAGAATTTTTGTTTTTGAACGGGAGAGGGGCAGTAATGTCCTTCTCCCATAATCTTTATTAGGAGAAACAGGCTATGGCAAGAAAATATGATGAGATCAAATGGCTTGCACAGGCTACGGCGCAGGATTTATCGGCTGATGCGGAAAAGTGGAAGGGATTCCTTACCACTGCCGGAAGGCTATACCGGTATCCTTTCATGGATCAGCTGCTTATCTATGCCCAGAGACCGGATGCCACAGCATGTGCAGAGCTTGAAACATGGAATCAGAAGATGAACTGCTGGGTTAACCGTGGCTCCAAGGGTATCGCTCTTTTGGATGAGAGCAGCGGCAGACCAAGACTTCGGTATGTATTTGATGTGTCAAATGTGCATCCCGGATGGAATGTTGGAAGACTCCCGTACATATGGCAGGTCAGGGAACGGAATGAACAGACAGTTCTCAACAGACTTGAAAACATATATGGAAAAACGGATGAAAGCAGACCTTTCGGGGACAGGCTTGTGGAGCTGGCACATCGTATTGCGGATGATTATTACAGGGATGTAATGCCTGATCTGCAGGACAGGGTGGATGGAAGCTTTCTGTATGGATATGATGAACTGAATCTTGAACTGCGCTTGCAGGAGACCATGAGAGATTCCATCGCATATACGCTTCTTACAAGGTGCGGTGTGGATACAGAACTTTATGATTTTGATTTCCGTTATCTGCATGAGTTCAGCGATGTGAAAACACTGTCGGTACTGGGAAATGCAGTATCGGAAATGACTGAGCCGGTGCTCATGGAAATCGGAAGAGCGGTAACGGCACAGGAGCGTCATATCGCCCGATATGGCGAAGTAGAAAGACAAACGGAGAATATATCACAAGCCGTAGAAAAAAGCCAAAATTTGCTTGCAAATGAGGCTCAGAATGAATATAATGCTTTAAAGCGTGAAAGCGAGCGGCAAGGTGATATTTCCACCGATGATTATGAAAAAGGCGAAAGCGCTAATATTTCAGAACAAGGAGGAAATGACCATGGAACTGACTTACATGCAGAGCGGGGATTATCTGATCCCGAATTTGGTAGCGAACAGCGAGCCGGAGGAACCCTTAACGAAGTACGGACTGATGCGGAGGAATTTCCTGAAGGAACACAGGAGAGGAACCTACAGCGGGATGATGTTAGAGGGGAATCTGAAGGAGCACTGCCTGATGATTCAGAAACAGGCAGAGGAGCGGATGGATCTTTTGACCGATCAGATGGCGAAGTCGCAGGGAGTGAACGAAGCCCTGAAAGCATCAGACCAGATGAAGTGGGTGGGGCTGATGAACAACATCCGGGCATCGGCGGAGGAGATAGTTTTATCGGAGCTGATCTACAGCTAAACCCTCCGGATGCAGAACCTGAACAACTGAATATGTTTGACCTGTTCCCATCATTTGCGGAGCAGGTTGGAACGATAGCAGCAGCGGAAGCAAGCGTGAAAACGAAGGCTCCCGCTGTTTTTATGTTAAAAGACGATCAGCTTCTTGATGTGATAAGGTCCGGTGGCGGTAAAGAGAATAACCGCAAGCGCATCTATGCGAAGTACCAGGCAGGAAAAGATGCTGCGGAAATGACGGATTTCATTAAGAACGAGATCGGAACGACAGGTAAGGGTTTTGAATTTGACGGGCAGAGGGTATCTGTCTGGTATAACGAAAACGGAATGAGCATCGCACCGGGGAACTCTGCTCAGGTGGACTTTGCCACTACCTATAGTTGGAGCCTTGTGGAAGAGTTCACCCGTCAGATGGTGGAAAACGGCTCATATATGTCGAGAAATGAAGCCTTTCTTGTGGACAGCACCGAACGGGCGAGGGTGGCTGATCAGATTTATTTCTTTTTCCGTGACGGCATTGATGATATGCCTGATTCTCTTTCTATCCAGGGAAGTAATTATCCCGACAGCCAGGCACATATCGCAGAGCTTTTATCTACCCATGAGGGAAGGGAGCTGCTTGCAGAGGAAATCGGCAGAGCTGCGGACAGGATAGAGAGCGGAGAGCTTCAACTTCGGTGGCGATATGTAAAAGAGCCGGAGTATCTGCTTTCAGAGATTGCCGACCTCGATGCTGAGCGTAGGGAGTTTCCTCTTGCAGATGAGGTAAATGTAAGGCTTGAAAACTTCATTACCCAGGATGAGATTGACAGCAGGCTCACCCATGGAAGCGGTGTATCGCAGGGACTTTTCCGTATCTATGATTATTTTAAGGAAGGGCATGACAGCAAAGATAATGTAGCGTTCCTTAAGAGCGAATACGGTACTGGTGGTCAGTCAGATGCACTGATTGGAAATGATAAGAGTTGGGAAGACCATGATGCAAAGGGCATTCAGCTTGACAAAGGCAGTATCATGGAGCCTTATACATCCGTGCTTCTTAACTGGAATGTGGTGGAAAAGCGTATCCGTGAACTGATCGCAGAGGATAAGTACCTGTCTCCAAAGGCAAAGGAAGCCTATGCGGAGTATAAAAAGGAGCAGGAAAAGGAAGCTCTTGCTGATGAGCAGGAAAAACTAGTTGATGCCATTGAAGCCGGGGATGCACAGGAAGAGCCTGAAAGCAAAGAGGCAGATCATAATCCCGAATTCGGTCCTCCTGTCGGACGGGGAGAAAACAGCCGCTGGTCGATAGTCCATGAAGCGGATGATGAAAATGATAATCCCCAGGAGTGGGCAACAAAGCTCCCTTCCGGTCAGTATGTATGGATAGACCGTGAGGAAGATGGTTCATATGGGATTCATCCGGTTGCTGATTCTTTTGCTGCTCCTACGGAGACCTTCAGGACTCTTGAAGAGGCGCAGGAGTATGTTGACGAGACCATGCGGGGAGAAGTGCTTAAAGAGCAGGCTTTTGAGCAGGAATCTTCAACATATACAATCTATCAGATATCGGATGAAGCTGAGGACAGACGGGATATCATCTTTGAAAACCTGGAGCACCTGCAGAACAGAGGACTGTCTGTTGATGCGGCAAACTATGAAGCAGTATATACCGGAGCATTGGAGGAAGGCACTACCCTCGAAGATCTTTATGAGAAGTTCAACATAGATCACCCTGCAGATTACAAGGGACGCTCCATGTCCGTATCGGATGTGGTGGTGATGCATCAGAACGGTGAGGATAAGGCATATTTCGTGGATTCATTTGGATTTTCGGAAGTGCCGGAGTTTCTTCGGGAGAAAGAGGCAGTCCTTACACCGGAGCAGGAGCAGGCAAAGGAGCTTATCAATGAATTCTGCTACAGGGAGTATGACCATGATGCGGATTTCTCTGACCTTTCCAATGTGGAGATAGCCTATACCGACCTTATAGATGAAGCTGACGGAAAAGAGTACCCGATACAGGCGTCTGTGGATCTTGAACATAACAGCATCCGTCTTGCGATTGACGGGCAGATCATTTCTCAGAATGAATATGATACCCTTACTGACCTCATAGAAAATGAGCTTAAGTACCTTGATTTTGACGAGCTTACCTATGTGTCGGAAGAGGACTGGGAGAAGTTCCATAACATGGAGCTTACCGCAGAGGATATACAGAACATTTCCTATATCGGAGCGGAGTACAGTAATTTCGGGCATACAGCGGAGTATGAGCTTGAAGCGGATATCCGGGGAGAGCATCAGAAGATCCGGTATGAGGTCACAAGGCATGACGGGGATGAAGAGAGCTTTTCCATTCATACTGAAAGTAACGATATTTACGAAAGGCTTTCTGAACCGGAGCTTCGCAAGCTGGAAGAGAAGCTGTCAGATGAAGTAAGAATCGGGCAGTATGAAAAGAAGATTGAAAAGGCTGATAGCCTTGATGCAGTTAAGAACATCCAGTATGAGTTTATGGATGATGAGAGCTTTCCAAGGAGGCTTGTTGGAAGATTTTGTGAATCCTATAACGCAAGAGAGGCAGAACTATCTGAGACGGCAAGGATTGAAGCAAAGAATTTCCGCATTACAGATGATGACCTGGGAAAAGGCAGCGCAAAGGAAAAGTTCCGTGGCAATATCAGGGCGATTACAACTTTGAAGCAGATCGAGGATGAACACAGGACAGCCACGCCAGAGGAACAGCAGATTTTATCGCAGTATGTCGGCTGGGGCGGACTTGCGGATGCCTTTGATGAAACTAAGAGCAACTGGTCTGCAGAATATCAGGAATTAAAGAGTGTGCTGACACCGGAGGAGTACAATTCCGCAAGGGAAAGTACCTTAAATGCCCACTTTACAAGCCCCGTGATCATAAGAAACATCTATGAAGCACTGGGACAGATGGGCTTTGAAAAGGGAAATATCCTTGAGCCTGCCATGGGTGTCGGAAACTTCTTTGGTATGTTGCCGGAAGAGATGCAGGACAGTAAGTTATACGGAGTGGAGCTTGATGATCTGACAGGCCGCATCGCAAAGCAGCTCTATCCGCAGGCAGATGTGCGTATCAGCGGATATGAAAAGACCGATTTTCAGAATGATTTCTTTGATGTGGCGGTTGGAAATGTACCGTTCGGTAATTATAAGGTCAGCGACAAGCCCTATGATAAGCTTAACTTCCAGATACATGATTATTTCTTTGCAAAGACGCTGGATAAGGTAAGACCGGGCGGAATTGTAGCATTTGTTACAAGCAAGGGAACCATGGATAAGCAAAGCCCGCAGGTGAGGAAATATCTTGCTCAAAGGGCAGAGCTACTCGGAGCGGTGAGACTTCCAAATACAGCCTTTAAGGAGAATGCCGGAACAGAAGTAACGTCCGACGTTCTTTTTTTCAAGAAAAGAGACAGGCTGATGGATATCGAGCCGGACTGGGTACACCTCGGCATGGATGCAAACGGCATAGCCATGAACCAGTATTTTGCCGACCATCCGGAGATGATCGTAGGAAAGATGGAAATGGTGTCAGGGCCTTTCGGGATGGAGAGTACCTGTGTACCGGATGAGAGCAGACCATTTGAGGAACAGCTTCGTGAGGCAATCAGCAATATCCATGCGGAATATGAAGCGGTGGAGCTTTCAGCGGACGAGCTTGGAAAGTCTGACCTTGAAGTAATCCCGGCGGATCCGAATGTGAAGAATTACAGCTTCTGTATGGTGGATGATCATGTGTATTATCGTGAGAATTCCGTCATGAAGCCTGCCGATGTGTCAGATACCATGGAAGACCGCATCAAAGGTATGATCGCTATCCGTGACTGTACGCAGGAGCTGATCCAGATGCAGATGGAGGATTATCCCGATGCAACCATTGCGGAGAAACAGGCAGAACTGAACGGATTATATGATAAGTTCTCTGATAAATACGGACTTATCAGTTCTCAGACCAATAAGAGAGCCTTTAATCAGGACTCTTCATACTGCCTGCTTTGTTCTTTGGAGAAGCTGGACGATGAAGGCAAGTTCCTCGGTAAAGCGGATATGTTCACGAAGCGTACCATCAAGCACGCAGAGGTGGTGACAAGCGTTGATACCGCAAGCGAGGCACTGGCGGTCTCCCTGGCTGAAAAAGCCAAGGTAGACCTTGACTATATGGCAGAGCTTACGGGAAAGGAAAAAGAAGCCATAACAGAGGAGCTGGCAGGAGTTATATTTCGGAATCCTTTGACAGACCAGTGGGAGACAGCGGATGAGTACCTGTCCGGTAATGTCCGTGAGAAGCTTTCCATAGCAAAGAACTATGCGGAAAATCACCCTGAGTATCAGGTGAATGTGGTGCATCTTGAACAGGTAATGCCGAAAGACCTTGAAGCATCGGATATCGAAGTACGCCTTGGGGCAACATGGGTAGACTCGAAATATATCGAGGACTTTATGCGTGAGACTTTCCAGACACCGGGATATCTTTTTGACCGGAATGTCATGGGCATACAGTATTCGGATGTGACCGGGCTTTGGAATGTAAAGGGTAAGAATGCAGACTATGGCAATACCCTTGCCAACATGACCTTCGGTACCGGCAGGGCGAATGCCTATAAGATACTGGAAGACAGTCTGAACCTTAAGGATGTGCGTATCTATGATACTATCGTGGAGGACGGCAAAGAAAAGAGAGTGCTTAACAAGAAGGAAACAACCCTTGCTGCACAGAAGCAGGAGGCAATCCGTGAAGCTTTTAAGGACTGGATTTTTAAGGATCCGGAGCGGAGAGCTGATCTTGTAAAGGTTTATAATGAGCGTTTCAATTCCACGAGACCGAGAGAGTATGACGGCTCACATTTGCAGTTCCCGGGCATGACACCTGATATAGAGCTGAAACCTCATCAGAAAAATGCGGTGGCTCATGTGCTGTATGGAGATAACACGCTTCTTGCTCATTGCGTAGGTGCGGGCAAGACCTTTGAAATGACTGCGGCAGCTATGGAGCTTAAAAGGCTTGGGCTTGCTCAGAAGTCGCTGTTTGTAGTACCGAACCACTTAACAGAGCAGTGGGCATCAGATTTCCTGCGGCTATATCCCGGAGCGAATATCCTTGCGGCAACGAAAAAGGACTTTGAGCCTGCAAACCGCAAGAAGTTCTGCTCCCGTATAGCAACAGGCGATTATGATGCTGTAATCATCGGTCATACGCAGTTTGAAAAGATCCCTCTGTCACAGGAAAGACAGGTGGCGATACTGGAGCGGCAGATAGATGAGATCACGGAAGCCATAGCACAGGCAAAGGCTGACAGGGGCGAGCGATATACCATCAAACAGATGGAGAAATCCAAGAAGCAGCTCATGACAAGACTTGATAAGCTTAATGATCAGAGCCGTAAGGATAATGTCGTAACCTTTGAGCAGCTTGGCGTTGACAGGCTTTTTGTGGACGAATCGCATTCTTATAAAAACTTGTTCCTATATACGAAGATGCGTAATGTGGCGGGTATTGCACAGACCGAGGCTCAGAAGTCACAGGATATGTTTAACAAGTGCCAGTACCTCGATGAACTGACAGGCGGTAAGGGTGTGACCTTTGCAACCGGAACGCCAATTTCCAACAGCATGACGGAGCTATATACCAATATGAGATATTTACAGTATGGTACACTTCAGAAGCTGGGACTGGGACAGTTCGATGCATGGGCGGCTAATTTTGGTGATACACAGACTGCAATAGAGCTTGCGCCGGAAGGAACCGGATACAGGGCTAAGACAAGGTTTGCGAAGTTCTTTAACCTGCCGGAGTTGATCGCACTTTTTAAGGAGAGTGCTGATATCCAGACTCCCGATATGCTTAAGCTTCCTGTGCCGGAGGCGGAGTATGAGAATGTGACATTAAAGCCGTCAGAGGCACAGAAGGAAATGGTGGCATCCCTGGCAGATAGGGCAGAGCGGGTGCGTAACCGCATGGTGGATTCATCCGTCGATAATATGCTGAAGATTACCAACGATGGCAGGAAGCTGGCACTGGATCAGCGTCTTATGAATGATATGCTGCCGGATGATGAAAACAGCAAGTCCAGCGTGTGCGTGGAAAAGGCATTTAAGATATGGGAGGATACGGCGGACAAGCGGTCAGCCCAACTCATCTTTTGTGACCTTTCGACACCAAAAGGAGACGGAACATTCAATGTATATGAGGATATCCGGGATAAGCTGATAGCAAAAGGAGTACCACCGGAAGAGATTGCATTTATCCATGATGCGAATACCGAAACGAGGAAAGCGGAGTTGTTTGCGAAAGTAAGAAGCGGGCAAGTCCGTTTTTTGTTGGGATCCACGCAGAAGATGGGAGCCGGTACGAACGTGCAGGACAGGCTGATAGCATTGCACCATCTGGATGTACCCTGGAGACCTTCTGATATAGAACAGCAGGAAGGCCGTATTTTACGACAGGGAAATACCAACCCGAAGGTTAAGATCTTCCGCTATGTTACGGAAGGAACCTTCGACGCCTACTCGTGGCAGCTCATCGAGAATAAGCAGAAGTTCATCGGGCAGATTATGACCAGCAAATCTCCGGTCAGAAGCTGTGAGGATATCGACGAGGCAGCTCTTACTTATGCGGAGGTCAAGGCTCTTGCTACGGGAAATCCGTACATTAAGGAAAAGATGGACTTGGATATCCAGGTATCGAAGCTGAAGCTGATGAAAGCGAACCATACCAGCCAGAAATACCGACTGGAGGACAATATCGCTAAGAACTATCCTCAGCAGATATCGGCACTAAAGGAACGTATCGCTGGAATGAAGGCAGATATCGCAACCTATAATGCCAACAAGCCTGCAGACAAGGATATCTTTACCATGACGGTAGCCGGTAAGACCTATGATGACAGGAAGGAAGCCGGGACAGCGATCATCGGTATCTGTAAGGAGATGAAGCAGGCAAATGTGGCTGTGCCAATCGGTGAGTACCTTGGCATGAAGATGAATGTAACTTTTGATTCGTTTTTCAGGAAGTTTACGCTGAACATGAAGGGAAAACTCAGCCATGAAGTGGAGATTGGCTCTGACCCGTCCGGTAACATTACCCGTATAGGTAATGCCATGGAATCCATGACAAAACAGCTTGAGGATGCGATTGCAAAGCTCGCCAATGTGGAACAGCAGCTTGAAACCGCAAAAATCGAGGTGGAAAAGCCATTCCCACAGGAACAGGAGCTTAACGATAAGCTGACAAGGCTTGCAGAGCTGAACAGCTTGCTTGATATGGATGAAAAAGGCGAGGATGCAGTTGATCTTGATGAAGATGCTCCAAAGCCAGAGCCGGAAACTGAGAAAAAAGAAGAACATTCGGAACCAAATATACATGAAGATGAGGCGAAAGCTGTTTCCAATGGGGATATTCCAGAGAAAGAAAACCTCTTGGATGTTGATGATGAGGATAAAACTGGTTCAAAGCCTGCAGAAATAGAAGAAAGGCGGTCTCTCATTGCAAGGCTTAATGAGAAAAAAGATATCGTGGCAGCTATGGACAGGAATAATCCTGGTATTCAGAAGAAAAAAGAGACAGTTATATCTTAAATTACATGGGGCTTCGGGGAGAAATCTTCGAGGCCCCATAGAAAGGCGGACAGTAATGGATAATGAAAACATGAATAGCAGTCTTAATGATGCGGCAGTAATAAGCACATTTAAGGATAAGACTAAAGAGATGTTCCATGAACTTGGGACGATGGACCCGGATACGATTGAATCCTTTGTGAAAAATCATGTGCAGGAGCTGATAACAGAATACAACCTTGATGTGACAATAGAGGATGTAGTGGTATCGGGAAGCCGTTGCCGTGGGATGGAAATGGAAGGCTCCGATATTGATGTTGTTCTGTATTTCAGCGGCTCGGAGAGGGAGGATACCTTGTTTAATCTGCTCCATGAGGATGGAATTGTCATGGGAGGCGTAGCTCTTGACATAAACCCCATATCGCAGGAGCAGTCGGGAAGCCTTTCAGAGTATTTGACAGGCGTAGAGGCTTATCTTGCGGAGAAGCAGGCTCAGATGGCAGTGGAAGAGGAACAAAGTAAGGCATTAGATTTTCCACAGAAGGCTGAAACGATTGTAACCTATACGGTGGCAGAATGCGGTGAGTTTCACAGCATGGGTAAGTACCATGAAAACATAGCAACTATTGAAGAAGCAAAGGCAATATATGATGCTATACCGCCAGAGCATATGAACATGATTCCGGCAGTTGGAATCAATGTGCATACCGTTGGGGCAGAGGAAATGGATGATGTCCAGTGGGATTTCTTATATGGAAACAGGATTGGCCTCAATGACCTTGGATACCTTCCTGATATCAGCAATAATGCAGAAGCGGTATCGAAGTTGACACAGCTTATTGAGGCATTTCCTGATGCAGAGGTTGTTGGTAATCTGCCTGGGCATGGGGAATATGGCAGACAGCTTTCAGATCAGACTGTGGATTTGGATGCCATTAAGCCTGTATATGTGGACGAAGCGGCTAAACTTGCGGCGGAGATAGACAGATTCTCCAGTGATTTTGATCCTTATGAGTACAAGGATACGGTAGATAACTGGGAGGTGCAGGTACAGAATATCGCTGCTGATATCCGTAGTGGCAATTCCATGGATTATAAGAAGTATTTAGGGGATGTGCTATCGCAGAGTGATAATATTGAGGATGTTCGTAAGGCTGCAGAACTCTTGATAAAGCTTGCAGAATATAAGCCGCTTGCCAAGGTTGAGGAGCTGGAAGAGGAGAACCTTAACCAGATTGACAACTATCTGAGCAACACCGTTCCCAAGGCTGAAGAGCGCAAGGAAATCCGAAATGCCGAACTTGAGAGGATTGAGGAAGAAGAGAGGAAGCGTAGATATAAGGGAAGACCGTCTCTTAGAGCAAGGTTAGCTGAGAAGAAAGCTATCGTGGCAGAGAGAGGTACAGTCCCCCAACCCGAAAAACAGCGAAAGGTGCAACGTGAGGTGCTAGCTTCACAAATAGAAGTATAAAATAGACATAACAGGCGGTTGTACACAGATAGGGTACAACTACCTGTTTTTTTATTGGGAAAAGGGTCGAATAATATATAACGTCATTTGTTATGAAAATATTAACCATTCACTTCAAAAAATCGACCGTTCACTCCATTGATAGAAAAAACGTGATGTATAATCCGATAATATTATAAAATATACGCAGGAGGAGATGACTATGAAAATTGCTATATGCGATGATGAAAAAAGAATATGTTCCATTCTTGCCGAGAAAGTTGAAAATCTTTTCCCCGATGCGGAGATTATGGTTTATACATCAGGTGATAGTCTTATTGAAGCGGAAATATTTCCGGATATTTTGTTGCTGGATATCAAGATGCCGAAATTAGACGGCATGGAAGTAGCAAAGGTCTTGAGAGATAAAGGCTGGCGAAAGATTTTAATATTTATAACAGGTGAAGAGAGTCAAGTATTCAATTCATTTGATTTTCATGCTTTTCACTTTCTGGTCAAACCAGTGTCCGATGAAAAGCTTAAATCTGTGCTTGAAGATGCAATAGAGGAATTGAGATATATAGAAAAGTTACAGGGCACCCGTGATAAATATATTGAAATACAGTCTGGAACAGAGCACATTCGAGTTGGCTTGTCAAAGCTGATATATGCAGAGGTGTTTGATAGGAAAACTATTCTTCACACAAAACAAGAAAACATTGAATACTATGGACAGTTATCAGCACTAGAAGTGCTTGTTGGAGGGGACTTTCATCGTATCCATAGATCATATCTTATAAATATGAAATATGTGGAACGTTATGATAGAGCATCGGTCACCATGATAAATGGCGATAATATTCCTATCGCCAGAAGAGAATATGATGGATTTATTAAGGCATACTTGGAATATGGCCGTAGGAGGGTTCAGGCATGAATGTAGAAAAAATGTGGGAGATAGCGAATATTGTATCTGCTGTAATAGGCTTATTGTTTAGTGGCATTCTTGTCGCACGCTTTTATGTTCCATACGTATTAAAAAAATATATGGCGATGATAACAGGAATTGTTTTCTTTTTGGTCATGACTTTTTTATACCTAACACCATTTAAGATGTCGAGTATCTCTGCTTATATTATTGGTATAGTATCGATCTGTTTATCCTCGTTGCTTGTTGAAAGAAGAAATATTCCGCAGAAGATTTTTTTATCTTTGACAATTTATATGTTCCTTTGGGTGTCAAATGTTGTTGCTTCATTACCATGGGAACTGATAAGTAAACTAACCTATGCGAATTCGTCTGTAAATGAGCAAAGTCGCTTTATTCTTTTTATAGTGGCATTGATTTTGTTGATTATCACAGAAAATGTATTGTTATTTTTAGAGATAATAATTGCAGAAAAAATTTACTTGAGGAAATTTGAAATAATGGAATGGAGAGAGCTGACGCTGCTTGTATCTCCTTATGTTGCGATAATAGCAGGATATTGGATTAGTGCATTTATGTCTGATGCGTATGTGAAAGTGTCTGGTGGATATATCTGGAATAATTATCCGATTTATGACGGAATTCGTGCACTGTTTGGAATAATAGCATTTCTCGCTGCTATTACAGTTATGCGTTCATATCAACATATCAAGCAATCACAGGAAGATGCTCTGCAGAATGTGCTTATATCTAAGCAGATAGAAGAATTAACTGGTCATGTCCATGCAATGGAGAAGATATATTCTGATATACGTGGGATAAAGCATGATATCAATGACCATATCATGGTACTGGGAAATCTTCTTGACAAAGCAGAGAATGACGAGGCAATAGCTTATCTTAATGAATGGCAGAATGGGTTTCCTATGCCAGACATAAATGTTAAAACGGGAAATCCAGTCACGGATATAGTTATATCTGAGAAGAAGAGAGAGGCTGAAGAATCAGGAATTAGGTTTTATGAGAAATTCAGTTATCCAACAAATGGGAAAGTAGAATCCATAGACATTGGTGTTATTTTGAATAATGCGTTATCAAACGCAATTAGAGCTTCACTTGAAAGTGAAAATCCAATTATTGAGGTAAAATCATGGAAAAATAATAATGCTTTTTTGATACAGGTGAAAAACAGTTATTCGCATATGCTTAATATGAATTTAGAGACAGGATATCCAGAAACCTCTAAGAAGGACAAAGAGACACATGGGTATGGACTTATGAATATAAAGAGAATTGCTGAAAAGTATTTTGGAACTATCCAAATTGAGCAGGATAGAAATATGGTTATTTTTACGGCTATGATGATGATACCAGAGTGATTTTTACCGTTTACCTCGAAAATCCTGCCGTTCACTTCAAAGTGGTTTATATTGGAATGAAAACATCCGAAAATGAGAATAGAAAAGGACAATTTTATATTGATTACAATGATTTTAGCGCATAAGGAACTATGGCATAAAAACAAACAATATGAGGAACAGTTTAATAGCGTTCATATCGTAGTTGTATTTAGGAAACTGACTACTACGTATAAATGAAACGGATTTCATAAGCACACAATAAGCCAAAGGAGGGCAAAATCATGAGAGTAGGAAGTGTTAACGATCAAACAAGTACTGGAATTATCCAAATGCCGTCAAAACAGGGAAAGGATGCATTCAGTAAAAATATTCAGAATCAGATAGCAAATGCTCAGAAGCAGATGCAGGAGCTTGGCGAGAATAAGGAGATGTCGCTGGAAGAAAAGATGAAGAAGCGTCAGGAAATCCAGCAGCAGATCAGCGACTTGCAGAACCAGCTCCGCCAGCATCAGATTGAGCAGAGGAAGGAGAACCAGCAGAAGAGCGGTTCTTCTATGGATGATATGCTTGGAGGTAGCAGACAGGCTGCGAGAAAAACTAAAGGTGGTACCGGGATGTCAAGTGCCAGTATGCAGGCTATCATTTCAGCCGATTCATCTATGCATCAGGTCAAGGTGCAGGGGGCGGTGAAGTCTGAGATGGAGGGCAAGGCCGGAGTTTTAGACTCGGAGATCAAGCTTGATGAAGCACGGGGCGGTGATACCACGAAAAAGAGGGAAGAGCTTGCAGAGGTTGAGAAAAAGGCAGAGGATATAACAGCCTCTCAGATGGAGATCCTGTCTGACACAAATAAGAAAATGGAAGAGGCTGCCAAGGCAGACCAGGAAGCTGCGAAGACCGAGAAGGCTGAAAGTAAGGATAAGACTGATAAGAAGGACAAGACGGATAAAGAAGATAAGCAGCCCGGTGTTGTTCCTGAGGATGATGGTATCCAGGTTGAAGCTGTACATGGAACAGATTATGAGTATGAGCCAATCGATATTGTATCAGAGGGTGTTTCGGTAAGCACGGGTTCTGTGGCTGAGCCTGCCGGGAATAATGTTGATGTGAAGGTTTGATATGAAGTTTTTGTGCATGGATGCTGATTTAAGATAAGGAGGTCTGGATTATGTCTACAATACGGGAATATGCCGGAGGCAATGATTATTTTGATGATTCTTATGCCAGCAAATATAAGAATTATTCCAATGTGTTTCTTGAGGGCTTAAGCGTATCGTCTGATAACAGCAGTGCTTTTAACCTTTCCGATTATGCCATGATCAAAAATGGAACCTACGGAAAGCTGATGAAGGCTTATTATGCGAAGGAAAAAGCCGAACAGGCTTTTTCCGGTGGAGACAGCAAGCCGAAACTTTCTCTTATGGCAGGAAATGCAGGCTCTATGGCGAAATCTGCTCAGGCGTTGATGCAGGATTCGCTATGGGAGAAGAAAACCATAAAGGAAAAGGACGAAAAGACCGGAGAAGAAACGGAAAAAGAGGATTATGATTGGAAGGCCATAACCAAGGCGTTGAAGTCCTTTATTGACGATTATAATGCTACGGTTGAAGGGGCAGGAGAATCTAACAACAAGAATGTCTTGCGTAATGCTGCGTGGATGACCAAGACTACATCCATGAGCGAAAGACTGCTGAATAAGGTGGGTATTTCTGTAGGAAGCGGAAACAAGCTTGAACTGGACGAAGATAAGCTGAAAGAAGCTGATATATCCACATTAAAGACGCTGTTCACCGGGCATAATTCCTATGCGGATAAAATGATGTCCAAGGGAAATGCCATAGCTATGGCTGCGGCAAATGCCGGTGGGACTTATACTAGTAGCGGCACATATTCCTCCGCCCTGTCACAGCTTGTGTCTGGGAAGATTGATACGAAGGAATAGGGCAATATTTGGAAGGGAGCGAGAGGATAAGCGTACTCTCTTTAAAAAGTAAATGGTCTATGTGTTCTATTATACATAGATTTGTGAATGTGTTGAACCGGAAGGAGGTACAAATTTGATGCAGAAACTTGGAAAAAAGGTAAGAAGAAAAGCGAGTTCCATGGACATGCGCATGTATTGCATGTGTACAAATTGTGGATGTACTGTTCATGTAAATAGTACATCATCCAAGTACACTAACCAGAAATTGCAGAGAGACTAATTCCATGGACAGGGCTGTTGTTATAAAACAGCAGCCCGTCTCGCTATGAGGCAGGATATGAATAAACCATTCATACATTGTTTTGAAACGCCAAAAGCAAAATATTTTTATGATGTTAATACAAATGCCATAGTCAGGGTGTCATCGGATTTATATGATTATTTATCCGAAGGAAAGAAAAAGCATTGTGATGATGGGAATATAAGGAGAGAATTAGAAACGCTTGAAATGGCAGGAATGCTTAGTAGTGAAAAATGGAAGGTTATAGAACATCCAGCTTCACAAATGCTGTTGGAAAACCTAAATGGTTCAATTGAAATGTTGACATTGCAGATTACTCAACAATGCAACCTAAGATGTAATTATTGTCCATATTCTGGAAGCTATTATAACAGAATACATAGCAATAAAAATATGACTATTGAGGTGGCAAAAAAGGCCATAGATTTTTATATAAAACATTCTTTTGACAAGCGAGAAATTAATATCGGGTTTTATGGTGGAGAACCGATTATCCAATATGATCTTATAAAAAATATAGTTGAATATACAGAAGTCAAAGGAGAAGGTAAAAAAGTCAATTATCATATAACAACAAATGCAACATTACTGGATCAAGAGAAAATATCTTTTCTTGCAAGTCATCATTTTAAAATGACGATAAGCTTAGATGGACCACGAGAATTACATGATAAGAATAGAAAACTAATGAGTGGTAAAGGAAGCTTTGACAAGGTAATGAAAAACATTCAGCTTATACAAAAGCATTATCCGGATTATATGAAGGAGATAATGTTTAACTGTGTTGTTGATGGACAGGGGGATTATGGATGCTTAAATGAATTCTTCACAAACTATGATAGCGTCAAAGAATCTAATACTTTCTTTAGTGACATTGCTGCTGAAGGAATTAAGGATGATGATATGCTTGGCTACAATGAAGAATATGATAAAGCATATCAATATGAAGTATTTAAGCTTCTATTAAGTAAGTGTGGTTTCATATCAGAAAAAGAGATATCTCCGATTGTTAAGTCGTATTATGATGTGATAAAAATGCGGCTTAAAGGCAGGAGCGAGGGTTATAATTACGAAGATTCAGGTCACCCAGGTGGACCTTGTATTCCTGGTATACACAAATTGTTTGTAAATGTTAATGGAGATTTTTATCCTTGTGAAAAACTAAATGAAAATATACCAGAAATAGTTATTGGAAATATTGAAAATGGCTTTGATTATCAAAAGATTTATAACATTTTGAATATAGGTAAAACCACTCAGAATGAGTGTAAAAATTGTTGGTGTAGTCGATTTTGTTATCAGTGTGTACTTTTTTCAGAATGTGGAGATCGGCTTTCAGAAAAAGCTAGGCTATCACATTGTGAAGCGGTTAAATCGGCGACGGAAAATTTATTTCTGGATTATTGTTTGATTAAAGAAGTTGAAGCAGAAGATAACAATATATATTTTCTGTAGAGTTCGTAGGAGGAAATCTTTTGAAGAGAGTTGTCCTATATCCATACGATGTAACGGATATTCATGTTTTACAGCACATGGATATGACGGTTTATCTTAATAAAGAAGACCTGAGATTATTTTGTGTCGCACCGAGAGGATGGGGATATGAGGGTGAAGATGCAGGAGCTAAGATAGGGATAGCTACAAAGATTTGTGTCGAATCCGATTATAATCGCTTGATAAAAAATGCAGATATTTTAATAATAACAGAATCATTTTTACCGATATCGGAAACAGAAATTATACATAAAATAGAAGATGCCTTATTAAAAGGGATAGAAGTTATTGTGCTACGAAAATTGAGCTTATCAGTTCAAAAGCTGTTGCTTGAAAAAACACACAATAACCCAAATTTGAAGTTATATGACGGAAATAAAATACGGTTAAATGATGATATTGACATAAATGATAGAACTATAGAAAAGGTACCTGCTCCTATAATACTTGTCATCGGAGCTGGAGAGAGATGCTGTAAGTTTGATGTGCAATTGGAATTGAGGAGAGAATTACATAAAAGAAATTATAAGATAACTCAAATTGGCAGCAAAAATTATTCTGAGTTTTATGGATTTCATGCATTTCCGGATTTTATGTTTAGCTACGGCGAAGATTCAGAATCCACTAAGATTATTGGATTTAATAAATATATTTTGCAACTGTACAAGGAAGAAAATCCTGATGTGATAATTATTGGAGTGCCAGGAGGAGCTTTTCCATATGATGATTTCTTCCATAACGAATTTGGCATATTAAACTATTATGTTTCCCATGCGGTTATGGCTGATTACATCATATTTAACTCACTTTATGTAGATAATATGCAGGGATATTTGAATGACGTTATAAATCAACTTTACAACAAATATGATTATGAGGTGGATCAGGTATATGTAAGCAATTTTGCACTCAATTACCCAGTATCTAAATCAGATAAGGAACTGTCATATATTACATGTAATACTCAATTTGTTATTGAGAAAACGGATGGGACAAGTACATTTACTATTTTTGATAACAAGACGAAGGAAAAATCCATAAAAAAACTTGTATCAACATTACAGGAATATGCAAATATTTCGGTTTTATAAGGGAAATAGAGTAATGGTGGATAAAAAAGCGATAGAGCGTGAGGTGTGTTCAAATATATTTTCATTAACTGGGAAAAAGATTGATGATATAAATGCGAATATATTTGGAAAACCATACTATATAAATCCAAGAGATATGGTGTATTTGTATATTGATATACAAGAAAAGTATACAATAAGGATTTCGGAAAATGTGATAAAGAAGCATAATCTTGTAACTGTAGGTGGGATTGCAGAGACTATTTTGGACTGTATGAATATGATGTAAAAATAATAGATTTGATATTAATGCCATCTATGGTGAATAATCCGGGCGATATTACACCGCCTGTCCGGTGACAGGAAACCGCTTCTTGACCATCTCAATTCTGCAACTGGTAGTTTGCATGAATCGTCTTCGTTTGTAAAGCCTGCTTCGCACCGCTGAAGCGGCAAGGGCTTGACAAACGAAGACAATCCAAGCACATATCACCCAAGCAGAATTAAGACGGTTTCCGGCATCCGGAATACCGGTTTCCAAATTGCCGGAATCAAGGTTTCTTTGGACAAGAATATCCACTATGGTATTTGGTTTTATGATAGGACTATTATTAGTGAAAAGAGGTGAGAACTTGAGATACCTTGTTAAGAAGACTATTGATATTATTAAATCAATTTTACACAAACTTGGCACGCCAGATGAACTTAAAGAACCTAATCCATTGACGGGGGAACAGTATTTGGATTTGCTTCGGATTATAAGGAAATAATACTTGATAATTATGAAAGATATGATGAAGGAGGTTTATGACATGAAAGTTACTACTGCGAATAATCAGTATTCAGTGAATAATTGGGTAACTAATAATAAAAAGCCAAACAATGTGAGAGAGTATTCAAATTATCTTACAAATAAGTATGGATGTCTTACTCCAGGGAAAAATGCGGCTGTTTCTATAACGGGTGGATTATTACGGAAAGCTATGGCAGATGAAAAAACTGGAGAATGGCTAGAGAGAGAATTGGCAAAGGCTCCAGATTACGTAAAAGAGGCACAAAAATCAGCAATAGCACATGGATCAACCCTAAAATCTATATCTATAGAATTTGGTGAAGAATATACAACTATGACGGTATGTACTGTGACAGATGGTGGTGGAACAGATTCTGAAATTGATAAATGGTTGGAAAAGATTAAGGATAAAAAATCAAAACAAAAAGAAGAGGATAAAAAAATAGAGCAAAAAAGAGAAAACCAAGAACAGGAGGATGCTTTATACACGAAAGAATTTCAAGGAAAAGATTTGGAGGATTTATCCCGTCAGTTTAAGATGGATTTAAATTCAACAATGAAAACAGATTTATATCCTGTTTCAAATTTTGATATTAGAGGATGAATGTAATGCTTTTAGTGGGATTAGATAATTGAAAAAATTATCTATTTCCATATTGTATCTTAACAAGAAAGGAGGAATGCAAATATGCTGGGAAAGAAAATGAGAATGGAAAGTGGCACGTTTATGGCTTATGCATCATGCTCATGTACTTGTTTTTGCGTTTGTAAATGCCAGAATTGCCACAGCATTGGAGAAGCAAATGGTACTCAGATTGCAAAAGATGCTCAGAATAGCACTACTAGCATTCAGAATAGAGCTCCCATTTTGCTACTGAATTCTTAGTAAAGGACGGTGTTTTGAGAAGGCCTTGCGTGAAGAAATTCAAGCAAGGTCTTCTGCTTTCAGGAGAACATATATGCATATGAGAAAACCAAATTATTATCTTTTTGAAGAGGCGAAAAAGCATTATCTATATGATGTGAATATTAATTCTATAGTATCTATTTCGAGAGAATTGTATCTTTTTTTATCTGAATGGAAGGATAATATAGATCGTGAAATACCTGAATCTTTAAGAGAAACCATACAATTTCTAACAGGGCATGGGTATTTGTCTGAAAAGAGAATAATAAACAGTGTATCACATTTTGAAGCGGAAGTTTTGCAGGATCTCCTAAATAGTAATATGTCATCGATTATTCTTCAAGTGACGCAGAATTGTAATTTGCGATGCAAGTATTGTGTTTATTCTGGAAGTTAT
The DNA here is from genome assembly GCA_017561085.1 of Lachnospiraceae bacterium. Taxonomy (GTDB): domain Bacteria; phylum Bacillota; class Clostridia; order Lachnospirales; family Lachnospiraceae; genus Suilimivivens. The sequence continues at coordinate 13,926 of JAFZDQ010000053.1, read as the reverse complement.
ATTAATCGTACACATACCAAAGCAAGGATGTCTGTAGACACGGCTAAAAAAGCGATTGATTTTTTGGCAAGCCATTCTTCCAATAGTAGTGATATTTCAATAGGTTTCTATGGCGGTGAGCCTTTATTGGAAATCAGTTTAATTAAAGAAATAGTTACTTATGCTAGAGGAATATTTGGTGGTAAAAAAATTAATTTCAACATAACTACAAACGCTACACTGCTTAATTTGGATATAGCAGATTTTTTGATTGAAAATGGATTCAATATTACTGTTAGTTTAGATGGACCGAAAGAAATTCATAATAAAAATCGAGTGTTTGCAAATAGCAATGAGGGCTCTTTCGATACAGTTATGAAAAATATAGAGGCTATAAAAGAAAGATTTCCGGAAGCTATAGAGAGAATTGCATTCAATGCTGTAATTGATATGTCTCAAGATGTCGGATGTTCAAATGATTTCTTTATGAGTTATGATACAGTAAAGAATATTGGCGTAAATGGTACTTTTGTAAATCAGGTTAATAGGAAAGATGCTATCCAATATGATTATAAAAACTATGCAGATGCTAACTATGAGGTTTTTAAAGTGTTTTTATATGCTTGTAAGAAAGAAATGTTTAACGTATATAAGCCGACAGTTTTTGGTAGTGAGATCTCATCAATTAAGCAAACGATGTGCGACAGATATGTGGGTAAAGAGGGATTTGAGGATAGAATAAGCCCTGGTGGTCAGTGTTTGCCCGGAATACAAAGGTTTTTTGTGACCGTTGATGGGAAATTTTTCCCATGTGAAAGAGTAGATGAAACATCAGATGATTTATGCATAGGCAATCTTGAAGAGGGAATAGCAATTGATAAAGCATTAAGTATTTTGAATATAGCACAGCTGACTACAGAGCAATGTAAAAATTGTTGGTGTTATAAGATGTGTTATCAATGTGTTGCTAAAGCACAAAAGGATGGAAAAATAGATTCATCGGCAAGATTGAAATGGTGCACTCAAACAAAAGAAAATGTGGAAAATACCATAAGAAATTATATCGTACTAAAAAAATATGGATGTGAATTTGAGGAGGTGTAGGTTCATTGAGAATAGGATTATTTCCATATTCAGTAGACAACAGATATTTGTGTAAGTATGAGAAGCTTTGTAAATATAAGTATTCTTATCTGATTTCTTATGGGAGTTTTTTTAAGGATGTGAACAACCCTAAAGATAATAGAATTATTTTGCTTGACGATGCGAAGAGTTATCCAGTAGAGATTGATAGAGTCTTCTTTGTGGATTGTAATATCTTGTCGTTTGAAGACTATGACAAGGCGCTTAAGTTGTTTGTACAAAAAGGCATAGAAGTTGTTCTTGCTACTGGTAAATATGATGATGCATTAATGAAGAATAATTCTGAATGTAGTTCTCTGATTAAAGATATACATGATATAAAACTTGTGACGGAAATCAGTGTTGAAGAGGCCGAAAGTCTTGAAAAGAGGGATATTAGTGTTCCTATAATAGCAATTTTAGGAACAGGATATAATGTTTCTAAATTTGATATCCAATTATATCTGGGAACCAATTTTATCAAAAAAGGATATAGAGTGTCGCAGATTGCCTCAAAAAAAGCCGGTGAGCTATTTGGATTTCATTCAACACCTGATTTTATGTTTAATAATAAATATTCAAATCAAGAGAAAATATTTAAATATAACGAATATGTTAGGCTGATTAGCAAGACTGAAAAACCAGATGTGATAATAATTGGAGTACCGGAGCCTATTTTACCTTTAAACAAAAAACACCCTTTTAATATGGGGATTATAGCATATGAAGTGATGAATGCGGTAGACGTAGATTATACAATTTTAGCACTTATGCATGGTGTATATTCAGATGAGTTTAAGGACGAAATGAATAATTTCTTTAAATATAGGTACAATACGGAGATTGATGATTTTTATATTTCAAATTTTACGATTGTTTCAAATTCTCTGTATTCTAGAGAACTGACATATGCATATGTTTCTGACAGTACAGTATCTGATATAGAGGGTAAATACTGGCATGAAAAAGATTTAGACGATATGATGTTTTTTAATCGTATTGAAGAACAGTTAAAGCGATTTGCCGATTATGAACAATTCTAGGGAGCAAGAATATGATGGAACAACAAGTAAGAGAATGGATTACAAATTCGATTTTGAAGTATAACGGTATAAAAATTGATGAGGGAATAAGTTTGTTGGATCCAAGGAATGGATTGTTGCCACGTGACTTGTTGCGTTTATTTTTTGAAATTCAAGAAGAATTTGATGTTGATTTTGATGAAAAAGATATTATTACTCGGCGATTTGATTATATTGATAATATGGTCAATTCGGTTTTGGATAAGAAGGTGTGATGGATGAAAATAGGAATACTTGATAGCGAAATAGCTAAAGACAGTATTATTAGACGAGACGAAGATAGAATACAGCAGAAGGAAATGATGTTATCGCATGGAGAAAAGTGTGCGGAAATAATAATCAAATATGGGATTGACATTCAAATTATAAGTGAAAAGATATTAGATGCAAATGGAATAGGTTCAATTACGGATCTTCCTAATGGATTAGAAAAGTGTTATTTATGTGGGGCAAGGATTGTTAATATTAGTTTTGGTACTACTCATTTTCGAGATAAGGAGTTTATACGCAAAATAGTAAACCACTACGCAAATCAGGGAATGGTTATTATAGCAGCATCATCAAATGATGGATATACATCTTATCCAGCGTCGTTTTCAAATGTAATCGGCGTATCGGCAGGAGATATTTTGGATACAAATATAGATATGTGTATCCAAAAAGGAATTGATTTTTTTGCGCCTCCAGGACACGAAATAGAAATGGAAGGCGTTTCTTTTTTTGTTGATAAAGGGAACAGTTTTGCGGCACCTTATGTCACAGCTAAGGTTGGGAACTTAATTGAAAAAAAGGGGGTTATGACTGTTAATAAAATTAGGCGAGAATTATCTAAGAAAATGAATATGTTTCTTTATGCCCCTGATTGGATAGAAACAGCATGGATATCGCCAGAATATCAGGGACGAGAAGCTATGTTTTATTTTGGGGTAGACACTAGAAATCTACAGACTTGTATCAATGATGTAGATACTATTGTTTTATGTAATACGGAAGAGTTCAATTCGTATTTTATTTTTGGCAAGCATATTGTTTATTTGGGTAGGGATAATCTAAATATTTGTGAATATGAATATCATTTTTGGAGCAGCAATGTGCAAAAAAATCGAATAATGTTATCTAAAGAAAAGACAGGGGTAATAGATGTTCCAATTGCTTATTTCTTTTACGAAAAAGATGTAGATATTATAAGTTTTCTTGACTCTTTGAAAAAGCAGTTTGCGGACGAAGGGTATAATGCATATGTTGGTTGTGACTCCATAGATAGTGTGTTATACGATTTAGAATACTTGCCGCAAGAAGGTGTTAATAAGAATAAAATAGAAGACTATATTTTTTGGCAAACAAATAATCAGCAATCAGACGTCATTTTGATTGGCGAAAAAAAAATTAGTGAATATCAGGATATGGTTTTCGATGAGCCGGATTTGATAATTGAATTGATGAGAGATAAAAAGGGACTTAATTTGTCTATAAATGTTCCAGGCAGTGATAAGGAGAGCATTACATTTTCAAATTTGAAAAAAGAAAATATGAGATCTGTTTTACACTGTATTATTAGTGTTTTATAAGGTTTTTAGGGGAAAATATGACAGATAAACAAGCCGTTTTTAGATTAGTAAAGCTAATTACAAAATATAAACTTACAATAAGCCTGATTATGGGAGGCTTAATTGTATCAACGATACTTAATTTTGCTATTCCGTTAGTAAGCAGAAAGATTATGGATGATGGATTTATTGCTGGTAATAAAAATCTCATCATCTTTTTGGCATTAGCATCTTTTTTGATTTTTACGATGATTACAGTTTTGGATTTATTTACTGAAAAGTTAAGGATAGGATTATCTGCGAAAATACAGTATAAACTCAATGAAGAGGCCTTTAACCATTTGTTACACATTAAGATTGGGTATTATGATAAGCAAAATTATGCGGAGACTTTTAGTAGTCTAAATATGGATATTTCTGCTATTACATCTATTGCCGATGAAGGAATGTTTTTTGTTGTAACACAAATATTTAGTATTATCGGAGGGATTATAGGTCTGTTCATTCTTGACTACCGAATGACAGCTATTGTTCTTGTGATTATTCCGATAAAATATATAGTCATGAAGTTTTTTGCAAAGAAACGAAAAGAAAAGATGGATCAATTTATTGAAGCTAATAAAGATTATGCAGGATGGTTTGGTGATACGATAGGAGGAGTGCGGGAAGTAAGGCTCCTTGGCATAATATGCCAAAAACAAGGGGAGTTTTCAGTTAAACAGAAAAAAGCTATTGGAAAACTTAAAGGATTGAATATGCTGTCTCAATGGAACATGGGTATTGATTCTATTATGATGCAAGCTATGATACTTGTGATATATATTGTTGGAGCAAATCTTGTATTTGATTTGGGGTTGACTATAGGAACTGTTTTTGCATTCATTACTTATAGTGCGTATGTTACCGGTCCCATATCTGCAATATTGAATATAAAATACCTTCTTTCTGGAATAATTCCCTCTACCAAAAGATATTATGATTTTTTGTCAGAGCCAGAAGAAAGCAGTACAGATGGAAAAGAACTCCCTGTTTGGGATGAGGTTATATTTGACAAAGTTACTTTTTCTTATGACGAGAAGATACCTGCCGTTGAGAATATAAATTTATGTATATTGAAAGGTCATAAGACAGCATTTGTTGGTAAAAATGGATGTGGAAAGAGTACGCTTATTGAGCTTCTTTTACATCTCCGTAAACCGCAGGTGGGTAACATTAGGGTTGGTGATATTAATATTGAAGAATTATCCTTGATGAAATATCGAGAATTGTTTTCGGTGGTAAGTCAAGATGTGTATTTGTTCAATGATACCATAAGAAATAATATTCGTCTTTATAAAGATATAGATGATGAAACCATAAATAAAGCCTGTGAAGACAGCGGACTAGCGGACTTTATAAAAGAAGTATCTCTTGATTATAATGTTGGTGCAAACGGAGCTATGCTATCTGGAGGACAGAAGCAGAAGGTGGCTCTTGCCAGAGCATTGGTTTTGGATCGGCCTATATTCATATTAGATGAGGCAACATCCAATGCGGATGTCTCTTCAGAGCTGCAGATTAATTCCTTGCTGCGTACAAGGTTGAAGGAAAAGACGGTTATTGTGATCAGCCATAGGGAATCAGTATTAAAGGAAATGGATCAGATAATACTTATGGATGCAGGGAGAATTGTACAAGTTGATGATTATGAAAGAATGACAAAATCAGATGTATATAATGGAATTATTAGTGAAGTATAGGTTTTGTTTCTAGAAAAACACCCAGTAAAATATTATTCGAAAATGCAGATAGTTATGATTGTGTGTTTGTATTTACAGACTTGTTTTCCGCTTTATATACATAAAACATCCTCTTTTATATACATCATGAAACGAATGATGTGCATGTAAAAGAGGATATTTTTATGCACATGGGATTGACTTTATGCATAAAAGGCGATATATTTTAATGCAGTAGAAAGCCTCGGCTATTTACATATTAGATTTCTCATTTTTTGTAAAACGGACTTCTTTAGGCAGGACTTTTGTGTCATTAGGGGCAGATACTGTGATTGAGGAACATTAACATCGTGACAAAGAGAATGTGGGTGAAACCTTTCTTAAAATATCGAGTGGTAGGCTAGCGAATCCAATCCACAGCATACCCTATACCAAAGAACAGTTAAAGAATGGGTATGACTATATAATATGAGGCAGGGGTTAATATGGTGTATGATTGTCAAAGAGAACTTGATTCATTAATTCAGCAATGTGATGATATGGAAGAGTCTATAAATGCAGCAGGAGTTCTTGCATTAAACTATATAGATGATCCTGCAGAAGTTTATAATAATTCTTCAGTAAACATTCAGATTACGGATGAACGTTGGATAAAGTTGTGTCAGGATTTCGATACGTTCTTCAGAATTAATCCTGATGAGAAACGTAAAGCTGAATTTGAAGTATTGAAACAACGGACTCAGATTGTTACTAAGGATGCGCTGTCATCGGTACGTGTGCTGATTAATGCGATAAAGAATGATTTTATAGTAAGGGATACAACTAATAACATTGCCACAGATGCAGATAACATAGAATATGCGAATAGTGAAAGAAAAAAGCTTATATTTATTAGTCATTCAACACAAGATAAGGAATACACAAAAGCATTTGTAGATTTACTATTTGCAATAGGACTAAACGAAGATGATATAGTGTGCTCTTCATACCCCAGTGTTGGAATTCCTCTCGGAGAGAAAGTTTATGAATGGTTGGTTGAGAAATTTCAAGAGTATGACTTGCATGTGCTATACTTTCTTTCTCACAATTATTATCAATCAGCAGCTTGTCTTAACGAAATGGGTGCGGCATGGGCAATGAAACAGAAATGGGATGGTATTTTGCTTCCGGACTTTGGGTTTTCTGATATTGCAGGATGTATTGATCCCACACAAATAGGCATCAAACTTGATGGAGATATTGACGAACTTAAGCATAGGCTCGGAGAACTGAAGGACAGTATTGTTGCAGAGTTCGGAATGAGGACTGTCAGCAATACAAGGTGGGAAAAAATTCGAAATAATTATATTTCTACAATCCAGGAAATAACGTCAGAACCGAAGCAAACCAAAACAGATTACATTATTACTCCTATTGACGCAGATGATGATACTATAACGATTTATGCTTGTGTAATGCTTCTGTATGCAGCAGAAGATGACGGACAGATCATGGTTTTACAGACTTTAAGTGGAACGTCATACCAAGCAGGTAAGGTTACTTTGGAAAGAAATCAGAAACCCAGAGAGATTGCGTTGTGGGATGATGCTGTTGCAAGACTACTTAAAAAAGGGTACATAAAAAAGATTGGTAGGAAAGATCCTCTCTTCCAAGTGACGACTATCGGTTATAGCATAGCGGATGGGTTTAAGGAAGATAATGAACTTGATTGTAGCAAGACTCCGGCGGAAATATTAGAAGAATTCGAAACTGAATGATCCATGTTTTCAAGGGAATTCCGATTAAACGGGAGTTCGACTTATAATCTTTTACAGTAGCTTTTGAAACTCAATCTGAATTTTAGACGTAAAAGTCTATAGAACGTATGGGGCAGGTACTGTGACGAGGGTAAATGTCACAGAAAATGTGTAATGAGTGTCTAATTTATAGAAAGTAAGTGAATATAACTAAAGCATCCTCTTTCGTATGCATAACAAATGAATGATATGCATATAAAAGGGGATATTTTTGTGCATATAAGATTGACTTTATGCATAAAAAATAGTATATTTTAATGTAGAAGGGAGACTCGACTATGCATATATTTGATTACTCATTTCTACAAAATGGACTTCTACCGGCAGGACTTTTAAATATTACAACAGATATATATACACTGCGTGTCATGGCTTCGGATCGAAAGGAACAGTTTGTGGATGTGTTCACGGAGTTGGAAGCAATAGCAAAAGTGCAGTCAGTAAAGAATTCGAATGAGATAGAAGGTATTGTTACTACTGATGAACGTATTTATGAAATTGTAAATGGTAGTAGTGAGCCTTTGAATCACAGTGAACAGGAGATAGCTGGTTACAGAGACGCTCTTGCTGAAGTTCATACAGGACATGCCGATATGGATTTTAGGCAATCGGATATATTGAGGCTCCATTCCATCATGATGAATATTGCGGGATATTCTTATGCAGGAAAATACAAGGAATATGACAACGATATTATTGAAGAAGATAAGAATGGTAGGAGACGTGTAAGATTTCATCCGACATCAGCGAAGGATACGCCGGATGAAATGGAACAGCTAGAATTGGCATACTTGGAGGCAAGGGATAATCCAAATATCAATCAGCTTCTTCTTATACCGTGTGTGATACTTGATTTTCTATGCATACACCCTTTTAGGGATGGGAATGGCAGAATATCAAGGTTATTATCATTATTGCTACTTTATAAAAACGGATTTGACGCTGGGAAGTATATTTCTTTCGAAGAGCAGATCAATAATAGGAAGGGAAACTATTACGACGCACTGCAAAAGTCATCCTTCGGCTGGCATGAAAACAGCCAGGATTATTCAGCATTCATCATGGAATTTATTACAACAGTATATGCGTGCTACAAAGAGTTGGACAAAAGATTTGCAGTAATTGGAAGTAAGAAGGTTACCAAGCAGGCAAGAGTAGAGGCTACTGTGCTGAATAGCCTGACACCAATATCAAAAGCGGATATAGGAAAGATACTTCCTGATGTCAGTGCTACAACGATAGAAGCGGTTCTCGGCCAGATGGTTAGAATTGGCTCTATTAGGAAGGTTGGAACAGGTAGAGGAACAAAATATATTAAGAATTGAGAATGAATCTGAAACTAGAAAACTGTTGATAGGTATACTGATGGTAAACGTTATTTGTTCAGCTTGGCGGATTATCCATGGAATTAAGAATATAGAGGATAGATGCGGGAAAACTCAAAGTGTATTAATGAGAATATAATTTGAGAGTTTTTATTTGCCGTAGAAAGAGGAATTGATGAATTTAAAATGTCAAGTGTTTACACCGCAAGATTATGTTGAAAAACTATTGGATGATGTGGGATATACTAACAATTTAAAAGGAAAAAGAATACTGGAGAATTCTTGCGGTGATGGAAACATCTTGGTGGTTGTGGTTCAAAGATATATCGCAGATTGCAAAAGTAAAGGTTTATCGAGAACTATAATCAAGAATGGTTTAGCAAGAGATATTATAGGTGTCGAAATTGATGAAAGGCATTGTAAAAAGTGTATAGAAAATCTCAATAATATTCTTGACAAAGAAGGAATACCGCACATTATATGGCAAATATATAATGAGGATTTTCTTCGCCGAGATGATTCGACAAAGTATGAATTCATTATTGGAAATCCGCCATATATTACATATAGTGAAATGGAAAGAAGAGAACAGCAGTTTTTAAATGAACACTATGAATCATGCAAGAAAGGAAAATTTGACTATTGTTATGCTTTTATTGAGAAAAGTCTTTCAATGTTGACTGAGAATGGAAAGATGGCTTACTTGGTTCCAAGCAGTATATTTAAGACTGTTTTTGGGTTAAATCTAAGAAGGGTAATGCTTCCATATATTTCGGAGATACAAGACTATACTCAGAAAAAAGTATTTGATAAAGCACTTGTTAAGTCGGCGATTGTTTTGATGGAGGCAAATAATACCAAAAAGAGTTTTAAGTATTATGATGTTTCAATGAAAAGGATAGCAGAAATATCAAAGTCAGACTTGGGGGAAAAATGGGTTTTTACAGGTTCTGAACAGGGAAAAAGACGGTTTGGCGATTATTTCAGAGTAGCACATGTAGTGGCGACATTATATAATGATGCTTTTGTGCTGAAAGATTATAATATTGATATAAATGGAAACTATGTATGTAAAGGCTATGTGATTGAGCATGAATTGGTGCGCGAAACTGCTACACCGAGGACACTTCGAACGGGCACTGTTGAAAAAATAATATTTCCTTACAAGTATTGTGAAAATGGGTTGGTTAGATATAAACAATGCGAAATAAAAGATATGTTTCCCGGAGCATATAAATACTTAACATCTTATAAAACCAAGTTGGTAAAGCGAAACAGTGAAAAAAATGCAAAATGGTTTGAGTATGGAAGATCACAAGCGTTAGGAAATCTTAATAGGGAAAAATGCCTGGTTTCAACGGTAATCTCTTCGGATTTATTAATTTACAAATTGAGTAAAGAATGCATACCTTATGCAGGAATGTACATAATACCCAAAAGGGACGATGATGAGTATGGCCTTGATGATGCAATGATTATATTGAAGTCAGATAGATTTAAGAGGTATGTTGAGGGAATAGGAATACACGTTAATGGGAACTCCTTGCGGATCACATCAAAGGATATAGAGAATTATATGTTTTAAGGAGATGTATAGATGGAAGAACTCAAGTATATTATAGAAGATAGCACAATAGCCGAACTTCTTGGTGTGCAAAATTTCTCATCTGATGAGGCTGCGATTTTGGAGCTTGTTAAAAATGCATATGATGCTAAAGCGCTAGATTTGCGGATAGAGTTCTCTGGAAACACATTGTTTATTTCGGATGATGGCGTAGGTATGAATGATAGTGACATAAAAAAACATTGGATGCATATCGGAAAGAGTAACAAAGAATATGAAATAGTGGACTCTAACAATCATAAACGCATCCAAGCCGGCTCGAAAGGGGTAGGTAGATTTGCGTTATCAAGATTGGGCAAAGAAATAGAGATTCAAAGTCGAAAGGAGAATGAAAGGGGAGTTGTTTGGAAGACAGATTGGAACAAATCAATATTAGACGAAAAAAATGTAGATATTTTACATGGCACCAAAATAAAAATTGGAAATTTACGTGAAAAGTGGACTTCAAAGAGAATTGAAAATTTAGGTAAGTATCTCGAAAAAACGTATAATGATACAGCTATGAAGATAGAAGTTGTATTTGGCGATAATTGTATATTAGTTCCTTGCCATTTTCCAAAGCCGGAACCAGGAATTAATTGCAGGAGCAATATTGTTCTTGATTATTCAGAGGGGAAACTTACGACTACCATTTTTACTGATGAGTTTTCAGAAGAAGCAGAGAAGTACTGCAATGGAATGGATTTGCATTATTATTCTATAGAAACGAATATGGAAGAAGAACTAAAAGGCGTTGATTTGCCAGAACTGGATGAGGAACTTTTAGGACAACAGTTAAATGAAATCGGACATTTTTCTGCCAATTTTTTCTTTAATTTAAATTCAAGCAAATTGGACAAAGAAAAGTTTTTATATAAATATACAGAGACCCCAAATTCAGTTGAAGAAGGAATAATATTATATAGAAATGCATTTAGTATATCTTCTTATGAGGGGAAGAAGGATTGGCTTGGATTGGGAAAGCGTTCTCGAAAGTCACCAGCTGCTGCGACCCATCCGACAGGCTCATGGAGAGTAAGGGAAAATCAGTTGGCAGGATATGTACAAATTGATAAAAGGGCTAATTATTTACTGAGGGATTTGGCAAACAGACAGGGGTTGGATGAAAATATTTATTATATCTTGTTTATTGAGATTATATTAGCAGGGGTGAAGGAGTTTGAACGTTATAGACAGAGTATTATTAGGAAAATAAATGAAAAAAACAATTTAGAAGAAGAAAAGCCAACTCCAATTTCAGAGAAGGTGGTAAAAAATCCCCTATTTGTTAAGTCTCTATCTGACACTGAGGCTAGACAATTAAAGCAAGAAATTGCGATTATACAAAAAGAGGGAAAACAGGCAAAACAGGAGAGAAAAGAGGTAGAAGCGCGTTATAAATATGATGTTCGAATACTGAATGTTTTAGCGACTACAGGATTGAAAGCATCTTCAATAGCTCATGAATTGAAAAATGATCGTAATGATTTATATGAGATATACAATAATATTGTTGAGTCACTAAAAGAATATGAGATGTGGGATACCTTAAGCAGACCTGAAAACACAAGGAAAGTGTATAGAAATGTTCCATATATGCTAGATAAAAACTATGAGGTTTCAAAAAAACTGGTTGTCTTTATGGATACGATGTTAGCTGAAATAGAAAAACGACAATTTGATATAAAGATGCAAAATATACGTGAACTTGTTGAACGTATTAAAATGACATGGCTGAGAGATTATGGGTGGTTGAGTATAACTGCTGATATAGATTCATCATTGGAATTTGCATTATCAGAAGATGTTATGAGGGTTATTTTGGACAATCTTATACTTAATAGCGTTCAGCAGAATGATAATATGCCACATCTTCAGATTTATATTGAAATAAAAAAGCAGGCAGGAATGTTATTAGTGCGTTATCGAGATTTAGGGCAAGGATTGAATAAGAAATATGAAAATAATCCCATGAAAATTCTTGAAGTACATGAGACTACAAGGACAAATGGTCATGGCTTGGGTATGTGGATTGTCAATAACACGGTTGTGATGTCAGGAGGAGAGATCACAGAAATAAAGGGTGATAAGGGGTTTGAGATTAGCTTGTCGATTGGAGGAAAATATGCAGGAAGATAGGGAAATAATAAGAATGGTATATATAGATGATTCTCCTGAAACAGAACTATCCAAATATTTGGATAGTTACCATTTTGATGCATGCAAAATTATCTACGAGGGAGATATTGTATTTAAGCCAGAAGATGGATATGAGAGTTTAATAAATAATCAATGTGTTCGCGAGGCAAATATTATTCTGATTGATTCAAAGTTATTTGAGAATAGAAGCATAGCGGATAGTAAGTTTACAGGAGAAGAGTTTAAGCTTATTTTGCGTAAGCATTTTCCTTTTATTGAAGTGATTGTTGTTACGCAAAATGAGATAGAAGATGGTTTTGTGAAAATTCCCAAGTATAATCCTCAAAAGTATATGGGGACTGCTTCAGATTACTATAAAGAACATCTTCCAAATAAATTAAATCAAGCCGTCAGAAATATTTTAGATTATAGAAAAATTGCAAAGAATTTAAAAAATAATAAATCCTTGGAAAGAGTTCTGGTTGAAAAAATAACGAATTCACTTGAAGGTACAGGAACATATGATGAGTTAACAAAAACGGATATTGATAAAATGGTTGAAGTATTCAAGGAGGTTCAGGAGGCATTAAATGCGCAATGATTATAGAAATACTATATATTGTCCTGAACTTAAAGGTATAAAAGAAAGAAAAAAAGCTGTTGAGGACATGATTAAGACAGATCATTCTAGGGCAAGAGACATGCATAATTATTTGAGTCCTAATGATGGAAAGTATAAGGGAGAATTTATTAAGGCGTACAACGGAAAGTGTTCGTATTGCGGTGTATCAAACGATATAGTCTCAAAGACTTTTTTTGAGATTGACCATTTTTTTTACAAAGAATCATTTTCATCAAAAGCAGAAGCTGGAGAAATGGATAATTTAGTGTTAGCATGCCATACTTGCAATCATAGAAAAGGTGCCTTTGAAATTCCAAGGGAGGATGCTGATAAGTTACATCCTGATGGTGATGGAATTATTGGTTGTTTTGAACGAGATGAAAAGTATTATATACATATTTCTGATGGGAACGAAGATGATGTGGTTAAATTATTTTACGAAAAGCTTGGGTTAGGCGACGAATTAAGAAGACTTGATTATTTATTAATGAGCATATATGGTCTGCAACATCAACTGCACTCTATTGAAGGAATGGCAGAGGCGTATGAGAAAGTTGGACAGATGGCAGAATTGTTGAGGAAAAAAAGGAATATGGTGTAGAGTTGTAAATAATACCACAGCGGATCAACATGGGATGTTCCGCTGTGTTTTGATAAGAGAATTATAATTGATAGTTCTGGTGATTATCCTTTTTAAGACAATAATCCGTATTATTTGGCGGATTTAGTACAACTTTGCAAGGATCATCATCCTTTATTTCTATTCCCTTTTTGAAGCTGATGTTATGCAGCTCAAGCGAGTGCTCATGGCCAATCATTAAATTATCCATTGTAAATCCACCGGAGTCATTCTTCATCATAATTAGTCTCTAATCCTTTCAAATCTCATTTTATATGACTTTTGCAAGCTGTTAAGCTAACTTGTGGAACATATGCCGAACCTTATCTATACGGCTATTCGGGCGGCGGGGTTGGCAAATAAATTTACCAATA
>JAFZDQ010000052.1 GCA_017561085.1 Lachnospiraceae bacterium | reverse complement strand
TGGCCTACCAGGGCCATGGCAGGGTAGCCAAGTCCGGACGTGATAAACGCTGAATGCATCTAAGCGTGAAGCCCCCCTCAAGATGAGATATCCCCAAGGCGAACTTGTTCGCTATAGTAAGACCCCTTGAAGACTACGAGGTAGATAGGAATGAGGTGTAAGCACAGTAATGTGTTCAGCTGACATTTACTAATCGGTCGAGGGCTTAACCAAGAAAAGGATAAATTTGTGATTTGGTATTCGGTTTTGAAGGTATGATGAATAAGAAACCTGAAAGCATAAGTGATACTTATGCTTTTTTTCTGCTTAATTGGTAGGGGTAAGGTGTTGAGTTGTAACTTTATGATTTGTTTTTGTGCAATTTGACAGAAAATTTCCGTATTTTTAAAGAATAAAATGGAAATAGTGTTGTTTGTAAAGAAGATATGTGGTATAATTCAAATAAGTTAAAAACTATAGTCTAGATGGACGAGGTGTTGGGATGGATACAAAAATACTTTTAGAAAACGGAACAAATGAATTAGAGGTTTTGGAATTTGAATTGGACGGAAATGCCTATGGTATTAATGTTGCGAAGATTAAAGAAATAATTCCTTATCAGAAAGTAACTCCGGTACCGAATTCACATCCTAGTATTGAAGGTATATTTATGCCGAGAGATACTATGATTACAGCAATCGATTTAAAGAATTGCTTGCAGAGAGGTATGTCACAGGAAGGCGGCTTATTTATCGTAACGAATTTCAATAAGTTAGATATAGCGTTCCATGTTGACCAGGTAAACGGAATTCATAGAGTATCATGGGACCGTATCATTAAGCCCGGTGCAACTGTTTCAACTGCAGAACAGAGTATTTCAACAGGAATTGTTAAGTTAGACAATCGTTTAATCATCATTCTCGATTTCGAGAAGATTGTTACAGACATTAGCCCTGAAACCGGTTTGAAGGTAAGTGAAATCACTGAAATGGGTGAAAGAAGCAGAAGTGATGTGCCGATTCTGATTGCTGAAGATTCTATCTTATTGAACAGATTGATTGTAGATTCCTTAAAGAAAGCAGGATATGATAATTTGATACATACCTGTGACGGTCAGGAAGCATGGGATATTATTTGTGAATGTAAGGCGAAAGGTACGTTGAAACAGCATGTACAGTGTGTAATCACAGATATCGAAATGCCTATGATGGATGGACACCGATTGACGAAACTGATTAAGTCTGATGCAGCTACTTGTGATATTCCCGTAGTTATTTTCTCTTCACTGGTAAATGATGATATGAGAAGAAAGGGCGAAGCGCTCGGAGCAAATGCCCAGTTATCTAAACCTGAAATCGGAAACTTGGTTAGAGTGGTTGACAGCCTTGTACGTAAGTAAATAATTGATTTATATTTTGGTTTTCATAAGTGAATTATAAGCCGGGAGAAATTCCGGCTTTTATTCTATGTAAAATAGATGAATGTTAAATATGTATTGAAAGAAGTAGAAGAATGAGTGATAAGAATATCAATTTACTGAAAGAAACAATAAAAGATGCTGATTTGGTATTAATCGGAATTGGTGAAGAGTGGTCTGTTCCGGATCAAACTGCCATAAATGTAGTTAAAAAGCAGGATGATTCTGATATGTGGTTACAGGAGCATGGCGTAGTTACGTTTTTAAAGAAATTATTACTAGAGAAAAAATCTATTCCTGAGGCAGAAGTAATAAAAAAGGGATATGAATGTCTTGCAGAATTATTGCGTGATAAGAACTATTTTATTGTCTCTTTGTGTGATGACGGATTAATTCGTTCCGTAGGCTTAAGAGATGACAGAATTGTACAGCCTTGCGGTAACATGACGAAATTACAATGTCCGGATGGCTGTGAAGATACACTGTTTATGTTTGATGAGCTTTTTGCAGATAAGTTGAGCGGAATTTCTAAATTAAGTGGCGAAGAGTTACTGAATGAGGTAAAAAAAATTTGGAATCATAAATGTCCGGTATGCGGGAAAAATTTAGTGTTTAATACATTAAAAGCAGATAGATATTTGGAGACCGGATATCTGGATGAATGGACGATTTATAAAAAATGGCTTCAGGGAACGGTAAATAAAAAGGTTTGTATTGCAGAGTTGGGAGTTGGGATGAAATATCCCACGGTTATCAGATGGCCTTTTGAAAAAATAGCATTCTTTAATCAAAAAGCGTCCTTCTTCAGAGTGCACAGCAGATTATATCAGACCGCTGAAGAAATTAAGGAAAAAAGTGTAGCGATGCAAATGACAGCCGAAGAATTTATTCAGGAATTGTCTAGTTGTGATTAGTGTGGTAAACTAAGAACGAAAAGTGGTATTTTCAGGGGGTGTAACATGTCATCGGAAGAATATTTGGATAGCCTATTACGTTCTTTAGAACAATCCGGCACGGAAGAGCCGAGTCCTCTCGTAAAAAAAATATTCAAGGATATTGACGACAGAGAAGAAGACATGTCGTCTGTTTCTGATGTTTCTAAAGAGAACGTGCTACAGACAGAATCTTTTTCGTTTAACGACGAAGATATGATTCCTACAGGAAATGATATTCTTATGGGCTTTGAAGATTTGCAGGGATTTGGAAATGAAACTTCTGAAATGCCTGTGCATATTAATGAACCTGAAATTCCGGATGATTTTTTGGATTTGGGAGGCAAAACCAGCCTGGAAGAATTATTTGCGGCAACTGACGAATCCAAAGTGGTGCAAGAGGCTGAAATAGATTCCCTGATTTTAGATGACATGGATGTGACAGAGTTAATTGACAGCATGTCAGATTTGGATGATTCCCTGGTTGAAATTAATGATTTGCTGAAAAAATCAGACAATAATGAAACCGTTGAAGCAGATGCAGAAATGATGGCGTTTTTGGACAGTTATCATTCAGATGAAATGTCCGATTTGTTAGGTGATACCGGTAAAGCTGAAAATGATACCGCACCGAAGGAAAAGAAGAACATTTTTTCCTTTTTCCCAAATAACAAGAATAAGAAAAATAACAAGAATAAAAAAGATAAAAAAGAAAATGAGCAAGCAGCTGAAAATAGCGTAAATGATTTCGAAAGCGCATTGGAAGCGTCTGTTCTATCAGAAGGAATGGCTTTTGCGGAAGCAGAACAGCCTGTTCCAAAGAAAGATAGCATTATTAAGAGGATTCGGGATTGGTTTAATAAGAAAAAAACCAAAGAATCTGCAGATGATGCTCTTATAGCACAAACAGAAGAAACCGATTCCGTAGAAAGTTTTTTAGACAGCTTTGCCCTGGAAAAGGAAGAAGATATTTTAAAGAAAGCACCCGATAATATTTCCGACGAAGAAATTAACAGTCTGTTCGGCGGTTTAGGAGATGGCGGCGCGGATAATGGTTTTGCAGAAGAATTTGCGGCTCTTTTTGCAGACGAGGAAGGTGCAAAGACAGATGCTTTGGCTGATCCGGATGCTGTTGCAGAACCGGAAAAAGCGGCCAAGAAAGAAAAGAAACCCGGATTACTTCGCCGGATTATTGATGCATTAACAGCAGAAGATGAAGAAGAATTACTTGCCGGCCTTAGTGAAAATGAAGAAATCATGAAGGAACTTGATTCCGAGGATAAAGGCAAGAAAAATAAAAAAGATAAGAATAAAAAGGATAAAAAAGAAAAAGCAGGCAAGGATGATGCTGACTTAGACGGCGATGAAGCCGCTGAAAAAAAGCCTGAGAAAAAGAAGAAACCGAAGAAAGAAAAGAAAGAAAAAGATCCTTTGGAAGCGGAGATGAATAAAGGCAAAAGAGTCCTTTCCAAAAGAGGTCTGATTACTTTGATTGCTTTTTGTGTCTCATTAGTTGCGATTATTGTTGCTTTTGCATTTTTTATTACCGATTATGCGGACAAGCAAAAGGCAAGACAGGCATTTTATTTGGGAGATTATCAGGAAGCCTATATCTTGCTTTATGATAAAACCTTAAGTGAAAGCGATGCCATGATTTTAGAGCGTGTGCGCGTTATTTTGGAACTGGAACGGCACATTGAGGTGTATGATTTTTATACCAAAACAGAACAGAAGGCATTGGCGCTCAATGCACTTTTGGAAGGTGTAAGTAAATACGAAGAATTGGCTGTAGAAAATCATTTCGGATCGGGCAGAGAACTGAGTGAGATTTATAATGATATTTTAAAATTGTTGGAAGATAATTTTTCAATCAGTGAGGCAGAGGCCAAAGAAATTAATTCCTATAATGCAGATCAGTATACCATTACCGTTTATGATATTGTAAACGGCAATCAGGTGCAGGAAAGTGATGGGCAGGATGAGAGCGGTAATGCGCAAACTACAGAGGAATTAGAGGATGTGTTGCCCCTGGAAGAAGAGCTTTTGACGGAATAAATGAACTGAGGAGTACATAGATGACAGCAGTTATTGATTATGATGCAGGAAATATAAGAAGTGTGGAAAAAGCACTTATGGCATTAGGTGAGGAAGTTGTGGTTACCAGAGATAAAGATACGATTTTGAAGGCAGACAGAGTGATTTTGCCCGGAGTCGGTGCCTTTGGTGATGCCATGGAAAAATTGAAAAAGTACGGACTGGTTGAAGTCATCCGTGAAGTGGTTGCCAACAACACTCCTTTTTTGGGAATTTGTCTCGGCCTGCAGCTGATGTTTGAGAGCAGCGAAGAGAGTGCCGGTGTAGAGGGATTAGGGATTCTGAAAGGAAAAGTAACCAAGATTCCCGAGGCACCCGGTCTTAAAATTCCGCATATCGGCTGGAATTCCCTTTCTTTTCCGAATAAAGGACGTTTATATGAGGGAATTGACGAGAATGCATATGTTTACTTTGTGCACTCCTATTATTTACAGGCGAAGGACAGTGATATCGTAACTGCAACGACGCAGTACGGTACCTTAATTCATGCTTCCGTAGAAAAGGGTAATGTATTTGCCTGTCAGTTCCATCCGGAAAAAAGCTCCGATGTGGGACTTACCATTTTAAAGAATTTCATTCATATTAATAAATAATTTGTAAGTTACCGGAGCGAAATAAGGTAACAGGTAATTGATGCGGAGGATAGGATATGCATACCAAAAGAATTATTCCCTGTTTGGACGTGAATAACGGACGCGTGGTAAAGGGAACTAACTTTGTGAATCTTCGTGATGCAGGTGACCCCATAGAAGTAGGAATGGCTTATAACAAAGCCGGTGCGGATGAACTTGTATTTTTGGATATTACGGCTTCTTCAGATGCCAGGGAAATCAAAGCAGAACTGGTCAGAAAAGTGGCGGAAACCATTTTCATACCATTTACGGTTGGCGGCGGCATCAGAAGTGTTGATGATTTTAAAATGATTTTAAGAGAAGGTGCGGACAAAGTAGCAGTGAATTCCGCTGCGATTATGAATCCCACCCTGATTAGTGAAGCTGCCGATAAATTCGGAAGCCAGTGCGTGGTAGTGGCAATTGATGCCAAGAGACGCCCTGACGGAGGCTGGAATATTTTCAAAAACGGCGGCCGTGTGGACATGGGAATCGATGCTATTGAGTGGGCCATGAAAGCGGAAGAATTAGGAGCCGGTGAAATATTACTTACCAGTATGGATTGTGACGGTACCAAAGCAGGCTATGACATAGAACTGACGAAACTTGTGTCACAGAACGTATCCATTCCCGTGATTGCATCGGGTGGTGCCGGTACAACAGAGCATTTTTATGAAGCGCTGACAGAAGGCGGCGCAGATGCAGCCCTTGCGGCTTCTTTATTCCATTACAAAGAGTTAGAGATTTCTGAGGTCAAAGAATACTTAAGAAAACGGGGCGTTTCCGTCAGAATATAGTGAGGAAAATTATGGGAATGATTACCAATGATTGGCTGGATACCATTAAGGGTGAATTTGCTAAGCCATATTATAAAGATTTATACCGTTTTGTGAAGGCAGAGTACGACAGTAGTGTGGTTTATCCGCCGGCAGATGATATTTTTAATGCGTTCCATTTCACGCCCTTAAGTGAAGTGAAGGTACTGGTTCTTGGTCAGGACCCTTATCATGGCGAAAATCAGGCACATGGGCTTTGCTTTTCGGTATTACCCAGTCAGCCGGAGATTCCGCCGTCCTTACAGAATATTTATAAAGAATTAGCATCTGATTTGAATTGTTATATTCCCAATAACGGCTATTTGGAAAAGTGGGCCAAGCAGGGAGTCCTTATGTTAAATACAGTGCTGACCGTACGTGCCCATCAGGCCAATTCCCATCAGGGAAAAGGCTGGGAGCAGTTTACCGATGCCATTATCCGGGCGGTAAATGAGCAGGACAGACCTATTGTGTATTTATTATGGGGGAAACCTGCCCAAAGCAAAATCCCCATGCTGACCAATCCCAAGCATTTGATTTTGAAGGCGCCGCATCCCAGTCCCTTATCTGCGTACAGAGGATTCTTCGGATGTAAACATTTCAGCCAAACCAATGAATTTTTGCAAAAGAACGGAATTGCGCCCATTGATTGGCAGATTGAAAATCGCTAACGGAATAAAGTGTTTTAAGAAAGAACCATAAAAGAAAATAGAAATAAAGGTTGACAAAAGGCTGAAGTTTTATTATAGTGTTCCTGTAAAGAACCACTAAAAACTACAGCCTTTTATTTTTTGTGATTTGATGAAGGAAGAGGGTTTTATGGAAGAAAATAATATTTTAGAGAAACTTTGTCTGTTTGGTCTTACAAGGCAGGAGGCGACCATCTACCTTTGCCTTTATCATTATGGGGAACTGACAGGGTACGAAGTTGCCAAGCATACCGGAATATCACGTTCCAATGTGTACAGCGGACTTTCGGGACTTTCTGATAAAGGTGCTGCTTATCTGGCAGAGGGAAATACCAGTAAATATGTGCCGGTGCCGATTGAGGAATTTTGTGAAAATAAAATCAGATGTATGCAGTCGGAAAAGGATTTTCTAAATAACCATATACCGGCCATGAAGCAGATACAAATCGGGTATATCACCATTGAAGGATATCGAAATATTTTTGACAAGATAGTCAATATGCTCCGGAGCGCAGAGAAGAGGATTTATTTATCCGCATCGGGTGAGATGATTGCCCTTTTGAAGGATGAATTGGAAGAAGTAGCGAAAAAGGATATAAAGCTGGTGCTTTTATCAGATGCAATACCGGAAAGTGAAACGGTAAAAAATGCCTGCATCTTTTATATGTGCGGTGACAGGGGCAAAAATGTACGTTTGATTATTGACTCGCAGTATGCGTTAACCGGTGCTCTTAACGGAACGAAGGATGATACTTGTCTCTATACGGGACAGGATAATTTTATACAAGTATTTAAAGATGCTTTGCGGAATGAAATGCAGTTGATTTCAATGCAAGGCGGGAATGGAGGATTTCATGAGTAAGACACCTTTTGTAACAAAAGAACAGATAGAGGAAATTGTAAAAACATACCCAACGCCTTTTCATATTTATGATGAGAAGGGAATCCGCGAAAATGCACAGGCAGTAAAAGAGGCTTTCGCATGGAACCCCGGATTTAAGGAGTATTTTGCGGTAAAAGCCAATCCCAATCCTGTACTGATTTCTATTTTGAGAGAGTATGGCTGTGGCTGTGACTGTTCCTCAAAAACAGAATTAATGCTCAGCGAAGCAATCGGAGCGGTAGGTTCTGAGATTATGTTTTCTTCTAACGATACACCTGCAGAAGAATACGCGTATGCAGCGAAATTGGGCGCAATTATCAATTTAGATGATATTACCCATATTCCTTTTGTGGAGGAAATCTTGGGCGAGCTGCCTAAGACCATGAGTTGCCGTTATAATCCCGGCGGAATTTTCCAGATGAGCAACGGTATTATGGATAATCCCGGGGATTCTAAGTATGGTCTTACCACAGAGCAGATGTTTGAAGCCTATCGCCAGATGAAGGAAAAGGGCGTTGAAAACTTTGGTATTCATGCATTCCTTGCCAGCAATACCGTAACCAATGAATATTATCCCACCCTGGCAAAGCAGTTGTTTGAACTGGCTGTTCAGTTGGAAAAAGAAACCGGCGCTGATATTAAGTTCATCAACCTTTCCGGTGGCGTAGGTATTCCTTATACCCCGGACGGAACTCCTAATGATATCCGCGTAATCGGCGAAGGGGTACGCAAGGTTTATGAAGAAGTCTTAGTGCCTGCCGGCATGGGAGATGTGGCTATTTTCACGGAAATGGGACGTTTCATGATGGGACCTTACGGTCAGCTTGTGACCAAGGCAATTCATGAAAAGCATACCCATAAGGAATACATCGGCGTGGATGCCTGTGCGGTGAATCTGATGCGTCCGGCAATGTACGGTGCTTATCATCATATTACGGTACTTGGCAAAGAGGATGCGCCTTGCACACAGATGTATGATGTAACCGGTTCACTTTGTGAAAATAATGATAAGTTTGCAGTAGACAGAATGCTTCCCGTCATTGATAAAGGGGACTATCTGGTGATTCATGATACCGGTGCGCATGGTTATGCGATGGGCTATAATTATAACGGTAAATTAAAATCCGCAGAGCTTCTTTTGAAAGAGGACGGAAGTGTGGATTTAATCCGTAGAGCAGAAAAACCGGAAGACTATTTTGCAACTTTAGACTGCTTGCCGGTATATAATAAAATTGATTTTTAGACTTGTAAAACATGACCGGATATGCTATTATAATATTCGGTCGTGAAAACGGTCAGACGCAGGAGTGGCGGAATGGCAGACGCATCAGACTCAAAATCTGACGTAGGTGACTACGTGTGGGTTCAAGTCCCATCTCCTGCAGTGAAAAAAAGAGACAGACGGTAAATCGTCTGTCTCTTTTTTTTATGTCGAGGAGCCCCTTAACCCCGGAATGCAAAGCTTTCCGTGTTCAAGGTCTCCTCGACATAAATGTCTTCGTCGGTCGGTTCAACGGGAAAAAGGTCCACCGGACCTTTTTCTTAATCCGTCTCACCCCATCTCCTGCGATGGTTTTGTTTAATTAATATAAAAAATTAAGTATAGCCTGTTTCTTTTGAAAAAGTGTTCGTTAAAACCAGACGATATGGTATAATTATTTATAATTATACGAATATGAACGAAACGAAGGAGATATGGTTGTGACTATTTATAACGGGAAAAGTATTCAAAAAGGAATCGCCATCGGAGATATTTTTTGTATCAATAAAAAGAATTCTGTTATAAAAGCAGAACTGGTAAAAGACAGCCAGGCCGAAAAAGAAAGACTGAATCAGGCGCTTGAAGTTGCGCAGAAACAGCTTTCAGACCTTTATCAGGACGCGGTTTCTGTAGTTGGTAAGGAGAAGGCTGCGGTCTTTGAAATTCATAGGATGCTTCTTGAAGATCCCGGTTTTACGGATGGCATCAACCAGTGGCTTGCAAAAGGATTTAAAGCTGAATATGCCGTATATCAAGCCAAAGAGCAGCTGCTGATTACCTTCGGAAATTTGGAGGATGATTATATCAGGGAACGTGAAGCTGATATTGCAGATGTGTCCCAAAGATTGATTTCTGTTCTGATTGGGACGAAAGAAATGCCCCATGAATTTAAAGAACCGGTAATTCTGGTGGCGGAGGATTTACTTCCCGGTGAATTCATTAAGCTGAATAAAAGTAAAATATTAGCGCTTGTTACGGCGAAGGGCTCGGTGACTTCCCATACAGCGGTTTTAGCGAAAGCCATGAATATTCCGGCCATTGTAGATGCAGGAAGTTTGCAATTTGCGGAAATCCACGGTGAGTCGGGGATTGTAGATGGCTTTACCGGTGAATTTTTGGTAGATGCGGACAGCCGGACCTTGGCGGAAAAACTGGAAAAACAAAGCAGTTGGCAAAATTCACAGCAGGAGCTGCTTGAATTAATCGGCCTGAAAAATGTAACCGCAGACGGCAGAACCATAGAGATTCTGGCCAATGTAGGAAGCGTGGAAGAGGCTGAGGAAGCGCTGTTACAAGACGCCGGCGGTATCGGCCTTTACAGAAGTGAATTCTTTTATTTATCTTGTAGCAGGTACCCCACGGAAGAAGAACTTTTTGAAAATTATAAGGCGCTGATTCGAAAGTTGGGAGATAAGAAAGTTATCATCCGGACCCTGGATATCGGTTCTGATAAAAAAGCGGATTATTTTCAGATGGAGGCAGAAGAAAATCCGGCTCTTGGCAATCGTGCCATCCGTATGTGCCTGCATAGACCTGACTTATTCAAAACGCAGCTGCGTGCAATCTTCAGGGCTTCAGCAGAGGGGAACGTGGGAGTGATGTTCCCGCTTATTACTACCTTAGAGGAAGTTGTACAAATTAAGAGCCTGATGGAAGAAGTAAAAACGGAACTGCAAGCTGAGAATATTAGGATGGGAAATCCGCAAACCGGTATCATGATTGAAACACCGGCTGCAGCACTGATTTCCGATGAACTGGCGGAAGAAGTGGACTTTTTCAGTATCGGCACCAATGATTTGGCACAGTATACGTTAGCGGCAGACAGGCAAAATCCCCAGCTTGGCAATCTTCACGACAGCTGTCATCCTGCGGTAATGAAGCTGATTCAAATGACTGTACATAATGCCCATGAGAAAGGAATTACCGTTGGACTTTGCGGGGAATTAGCGGCGGATACGCTTTTTACGGAGACATGGTTAAACATGGGAATCGATGAACTGAGTGTGGCGCCCTCGCATATTTTATCAGTGAGAAAGGCCGTCCTTGAAATAAAATAAAAAAAACTTTTCAAAAACAACAGATTTATGTATAATAATTCCTGTGAATTTATATTCATCTACAGAGTATAAAAGGTAAAGGAGCATGATTTATGAGAATAATCAGAGCAAAAGATTATGATGATATGAGCAGAAAAGCAGCGAATATCATTGCGGCACAGATTACAATGAAGCCTGATTGCGTACTTGGACTCGCAACCGGTTCCACACCCATCGGCACCTACAAAGAACTGGTAGCAGCGTATGAAAACGGTGACCTTGATTTTTCACAGATTACCACAGTGAATCTGGATGAGTACAAGGGAATCACCAGAGAAAACGATCAGAGCTATTACTATTTTATGAATGACAATCTTTTCAGTAAGGTAAACATCCGCAAAGACTATACCTTTTTACCTGATGGCATGGAGCCCGACAGTAAGAAAGCATGTGAAGAGTATGATGCAATTATTGAAAAAGTAGGTGGTCAGGATTTACAGCTTTTAGGCCTTGGTCACAATGGTCATATCGGCTTTAATGAACCTGCCGAAGTGTTCAAATATGGTACCCATTGCGTGGATTTAACCGAATCTACCATTTTGGCAAACCAGAGATTCTTTGCAAGCTATGATGACGTTCCCAAGCAGGCATATACCATGGGAATTAAGACCATTATGCAGGCGAAGAAGATTTTGGTAGTAGTAAGCGGCAAGGATAAAGCAGCTATCCTTAAGGAAGTTGTGGAAGGTCCCGTGACACCCAATGTACAGGCATCTGTACTCCAGTTACATAACGATGTAATCATCGTAGCTGATGAGGATGCATTATCTTTATTATAATTTCATTTTGCTTAAGAAAGGGTATGAGGAATCATATCCTTTTTTGATGCCTTCTTTTTCCGGTGATGTAATCTTTTTTGCATCTTACTACGTTTACTTTATGGGGATTTTGGTGTATATTATTAAGTGGTAGATTATTGCCTTTAATATCTTTTACGAAAGTGAAAAAGAAGGTGCCATGAACTGTAAAGATGTTGAAAAATTGATTCCTCTTTTTCTGGAGGACCAATTGGATACGGAAGAATTGCGGGACTTTGTAGACCATATCCACACCTGTAAAGAGTGTGAAGAGGAGCTGACGATCCAGCTTCTTGTGACGGAAGGTCTGCAGAGACTGGAAAGCGGAAATGCGTTCAATTTGCAGGATGAATTTAAGTGTCATATTGCAGATGCGGCGCATACTCTTAAGGTGCGCGAAAATATGAAATGGCTTCTTTTGGGGTTGGAAGGACTGGTACTGGTATTGTCCCTGACGATACTTTCACTTATTTTTATTTGGTAAAGGAGTAACGGATGCGTAAACTGGTATTAATTGACGGTCACAGTATATTAAACAGGGCATTTTACGGAGTGCCTGATTTAACCAACAGTGCAGGTCTCCATACCAATGCTGTGTATGGATTTTTGAATATTCTTTTTAAAATTTTGGAGGAAGAAAAGCCGGATTACCTGACGGTTGCGTTTGATGTGAAGGCACCCACCTTCCGTCATGAAATGTTCGCAGAATATAAAGGAACCCGTAAGCCCATGCCGGAGGAACTGCGTCAGCAGGTGCCTGTGATGAAGGAAGTCTTGAAGGCGATGCAGGTGAAGGTGGTAGAGATGCCCGGCTATGAAGCAGACGATATTCTCGGTACCCTGGCGAAAAGAGCGGAAAAGGACGGCATAGAAGTATCCCTGGTATCCGGTGACAGGGATTTGTTACAGATTGCTACGGATGTGATTAAAATCCGTATTCCCAAAACCCGTGGCGGTAAGACGGAAATTGAAGATTATTACGCAAAGGATGTGCTTTCCGCGTATCAGGTTACACCCACCCAGTTTATTGATTTAAAGGCGCTGATGGGAGATACGGCAGATAATATTCCCGGCGTACCTAAGGTTGGCGAAAAGACGGCAACCGGATTAATTGTGGAATTTGGCTCCCTTCAGGGGATTTATGATAATATCGAAAAGGTCACCAAAAAGGCCATTAAAGAGTCTTTAATTGCCAATAAGGACCTGGCGGATTTAAGTAAGGTACTTGCCACCATTAATGTGGAAAGTCCCGTGGAATTTGCCTATGAAGATGCTGAAATTAAGGATTTTTATACAGAAGAAGCTTATAAATTATTTAAGCAATTGGAGTTTAAGAACTTACTTTCCAAATTTGAGAAAGGGGTTTCCAATGAGGAAATCACTGCGAAATTTGAAACGGTCACAGACTTTGGCAGGGCAACGCAGCTGCTCGATGCGGCAATAAAAGGAGAGAGCGAAGTCGGCTTTTATCCTGCTGTTTCCGGTGCTTTATCAGGTCAAAAAGAATTGCTTGGTGTGGCCCTTTCTTTTGCAGACGGTAGTAGCTGTTATCTAAAAGCAGAAGGCTTTTTGACACCCGGTTATTTGGCGGATAAGGTAACTGAATTGGGAGCCGGCGGACAAATTGCCTGCGGGAATATCAAAGAGTGCTATGACTTTTTAAAGACCGATGATACGACACGGTTTTTTGACATTATCTTAGGGGCTTATTTAATGAATCCCCTGAAAAATGATTATACCGCCGCAGATGTGGCTAATGAATATTTGGGGCTTATGATTCCTGATTTTGCCCAGAAGTTTGGTAAAATGACCATAGGGCAGGCTGCAGATGAAAAGCCGGCAGAATTTGAGGAGTATTGTTGTTTCCTTGCTTATGTCTGCCAAAAGGCGGCACCGCTTATCCGGAAGAAACTGGAAGAAAACGGCATGGATGCGCTGATGCGTGATATAGAAATGCCTCTTACCTATGTGCTTTATGACATGGAGAAGGAAGGCGTTATGGTCCGCAGGGAGGAACTTCGTATTTACGGAGAAACTCTTGCAGGACACATTGAGGAGCTGGAAGGGCAGATTTATCAGCAGGCGGGATGTGAATTCAATATTAATTCCCCCAAGCAGCTTGGTGAAATTCTATTTGAAAAATTGCAGCTTCCCGGTGGCAAAAAGACCAAAACCGGATATTCTACCGCGGCAGACGTATTAGAGAAGTTATCCGAAGGAAATCCGATTATTGCGGATATTTTGGAGTATCGGGGACTGGCGAAATTAAAGTCAACCTATGCTGACGGACTGGCTGCTTATATTGATGAAACGGGAAGAATTCATTCCAGTTTCAATCAGACCATTACCGCAACCGGCAGAATCAGTTCCACGGAGCCGAATTTACAAAATATCCCCATGCGAATGGAACTGGGCAGAAAAATCCGTAAGGTATTTGTGCCGAAGGAAGGTTATTTGTTTACGGACGCAGACTATTCCCAGATTGAACTTCGGATTTTGGCCCACATGTCCGGGGATGAAGAACTTATTGCGGCTTACAGAACCGATGCGGATATCCACAGAATTACGGCTTCTAAGGTATTCCACACGCCTTTTGAGGAAGTAACGGATTTACAAAGAAGAAATGCCAAGGCAGTAAACTTTGGTATTGTATACGGGATCAGTTCCTTTGGTCTTAGCCAGGACTTAAGTATTACAAGAAAAGAAGCCGCTGCTTATATTGAACAGTATTTTGAGACCTATCCCAAGGTGAAGAAATTCTTGGACGAGAGTGTGGCACAGGCGAAGACGGAAGGCGCTATCAGTACCTTATACGGCCGCAGAAGACCCATTCCCGAGCTTTCTTCCAGCAATTTCATGCAGAGGTCCTTTGGGGAACGTGTGGCCATGAATTCACCCATTCAGGGAACGGCTGCAGATATTATGAAGATTGCCATGGTACGTGTGTATCGGAGACTGAAGGAAGAAGGACTTGCTTCTAAGATTATTTTACAGGTACATGATGAACTTTTGATTGAAACCAAAGCAGATGAAAAAGAGCAGGTTGCCCGCATTTTAGAAGAAGAGATGAAAGGCGCCGCAGATTTGGCGGTAAGTCTGGAAATCGACCTTCATACGGGAGAAAACTGGTACGAGGCGAAATAAAGAGGCAAAAAAGATGAAAGTAATTGGAATTACAGGCGGTGTAGGGGCCGGCAAGACGGCAGTTTTATCCTATATCCGTGAAAATTATAATTGTAAGGTGGTTTTGGCTGACGAGGTTGCCCATCAGGTAAAGGAGCCCGGAGAGATTTGTTATGAACGGCTGGTTGCGCTTCTTGGACCTGAGGTTTTGGCTGAGGACGGAACCATCAATAAACCCAAGATGGCGGAAATGATTTTTTCCTCGGATGCTTTGCTGGAAGAGGTAAACCGCATTATCCATCCGGCGGTGAAGGAATCCATTGAAAGAACCATTTCGGAAGAAAAGGGAAAAAATCTGCTGGATTTCTTATTTATCGAAGCGGCACTTTTAATTGAAGCCGGATATATGGAAATTGTGGATGAAATGTGGTATATTTATGCGGATGAAGCTGTACGCAGGGAGAGGCTTAAGGCTACCCGCGGATACAGTGATGAAAAGATTGATTCCATTATGGAAGAACAGCTTTCGGAAGCAGAATTTAAAGCCAATTGTAAGGTGGTTATAGATAACAGCAGAAGCCTTTTGGAGGCTTATGAGCAAATCGACAAAGAATTGGGGGATGCGCTGTGGCAAGAGTAAAAAAATACACAGGACAACTTGTATTCGGTCTGGACATCGGAACCAGAAGTATCGTGGGAACCGTGGGTTACAAAGAAGGTGACCGTTTCATCGTAGTTGCCCAAAGAGTAAAAGAGCATGAAACCAGAGCCATGTTAGACGGTCAGATTCATGACATACATAAGGTTGGTGAAACCATTGCCGCCGTGAAAAAGGAATTAGAGGATGCCATCGGGCGGAAACTGACGGAAGTTTGTATAGCGGCCGCAGGTCGTGTGCTGCGCACCGTTACTACTCATGCAGAACTTCCCTACAATCACGAAA
Organism: Lachnospiraceae bacterium; assembly: GCA_017561085.1. GTDB lineage: Bacteria > Bacillota > Clostridia > Lachnospirales > Lachnospiraceae > Suilimivivens. The sequence continues at coordinate 13,686 of JAFZDQ010000052.1, read as the reverse complement.
AAGAAATTGAGCCTGAGGATGTTTATGCACTGGTTGCCTATGGTGTAGAGCAGGCTTATGAGGAGTTCCTGGAAGAAGAAAAGAAAGAAGAAATTAAGTTTTACTGCGTAGGACATTCTGTTGTGCGTTATTATTTAAACGGTTATCCCATGGGGAATTTGGAAGGACACAAAGCAAGAAGCATCGGCGTTGATTTGATTGCAACCTTCCTTCCTGAAGACGTAGTAGACGGTCTTTATAAAGCTGTGGAGCTTGCCGGACTTACAGTTGGCAATTTGACACTGGAACCGATTGCGGCCATTCAGGTGGCGATTCCGGAAAGATTCCGTATGCTGAATATTGCCCTGATTGACGTGGGCGCCGGTACCAGCGATATTTCCATTACCAATGACGGCTGTATTCTGGCTTATGGTATGATTCCCATGGCGGGTGATGCCATAACGGAAGCGGTTGCAAGACATTGTCTGGTGGATTTTGCAGTTGCTGAACGGATCAAAAGAGAAGCAGGCACTATGGATGAAGTGACCTTTGAAGATATTATGTTCCTGCCGCAGACCATGAAAAGTACGGAAGTACTGGCAGTGGCCCATACGGTTGTAAAGGACATGGTAGAACAGATTGCCGATAAAATCAGGGAATTAAACGGCGGCAAATCTGTCAGTGCAGTCTTTATCGTAGGCGGTGGCGGAAAGATTCCCGGCTATACCCAGGCACTTGCAGAGGAACTGGGCATTGCCAAGGAACGTGTGGCGCTCCGTGGTGAAGAGGTAATGCAGCAGATTATCTTTGAAGAAGACGTGAAGAAGGACAGCCTCCTGGTAACCCCTGTAGGTATCTGTCTGAATTTCTATGAACAGAGCAACAACTTTATCTTTGTAAGCTTTAATGACCAGAAGGTAAAGATTTATGACAATAATAAACTGACCGTTGCGGATGCGGCTATGCAGGCAGGCTTCCCCAATGACGGTCTGTTCCCGAAGCGCGGAACACCCCTTAACTTTACGGTAAACGGAAAAGGAAGAATTATCCGTGGCGAACTGGGCGAAGCAGCTGTGATTATGGTAAACGGCAAGCTTGCGGATATTCACACACCCATTCATGCCAACGATATTATTAGGGTAGAGCGTTCCACTGCAGGTGCCCCTGCCGGTCTGACCATCGGTGATTTACCTGAGGTTTCCGAAAGTATTTCCTTTACGGTGAATGACCAGAAGGTAGAAATGCCTAAATTTGCAAGTGTCAACGGCAACCTTCAGTCGGCTTATTACGAAATCAAAGAAAACGATGAAATTGAGATGCTCAGCTTCTACACCGTGAAGCAGCTGACAGAATTTATGGATGTAATTTTAGATGCCGATATGAACATCTATGTTAACAATAAACTGGCTGATTACGATACTCCTGTTTATGAGAATTTCTCCGTGATTTTCACGTTGGAGAAACTGAAATTTGATACGGATGTAACAGAAGCAGAAGCTCAGACATGGGCGGATTTGGCGGAAGACGACGGTGTCCTCCGTGAAGAAGATACATCGGTACAGAACAGTACTGCACAGAGCAGTAGTGCGCAGAGCAGCGAAGAGTCGGAAGCGCAGGCGCCCGTTACACCGGCTGTTCCTCACGATATTGTGGTTATGGTAAACGGCAAGGTGGTGCGTCTTAGCGGCAAAGCAAACTATGTGTTTGTGGATGTGTTTGAGTGGATTGATTTTGACTTAACCAAGCCAAAAGGAAAAGCCATTGTTACGAAATTAAACGGAAGAGAAGCACAGTATATGGAGCCTCTTTATGATAACAGCGTAATTGAGATTTACTGGGAGGAATAAAGAGATTATGAGATTTTGCAGTATTGCCAGCGGAAGCAGCGGCAACTGTATTTATGCAGGCTCTGATGCCACCCATCTCTTAATTGATGTGGGCATCAGCGGCAAGCGGACGGAAAACGGCCTGAAGGAACTGGATTTATCCATGCGTGATATTGACGGGATTTTAATCACCCATGAGCATTCCGACCACATTGCGGGTCTGGGCGTCCTTGCAAGGAAATATGAAATCCCCATTTATGCCACGGAAGGTACCATCGCGGCCATTAAGAATAGCAGTTCCGTGGGCATCATAGATGATGCGCTTTTTCATCCCGTTCATGCAGATGAAAAGGTAGTCATTAAAGATATGGTATGTCATCCTATCCGCATCTCCCATGATGCGACCGAGCCGGTTGCCTACAAAATCTGTCACGACAAAAAGAGTGTCGGTATCATTACAGACCTTGGAAATTACAATGATTATATTGTTGAATCCTTAAAAGGGACGGATGCCTTGCTTTTGGAAGCAAATCATGATATAAACATGTTGCAGGTTGGCCCCTATCCCTATTATTTGAAACAGAGAATTTTGGGAGATAGGGGACATTTATCCAATGAACGTGCAGGACAACTTCTTTGCAGATTGTTACATGATAATCTTAAGTCCATCCAATTAGGGCATTTAAGTAAAGAAAATAACCTTCCCGAGCTTGCTTATGAAGCGGTACGGGTAGAGGTTACCATGTCTGATACAGATATTAAACTAAATGATATTCCCATGCAGGTGGCCAAAAGAAGTGAAGTGTCACAAATTATTCATATTGCATGACGAAATAAAAGAAACGAGGTAAAGCGCAAATGAACAAAACAATTATTACTGTAGTAGGAAAAGATACCGTTGGTATTATTGCAAAGGTATGTACTTATCTGGCTGAAAATCAGATTAATATTGAAGATATTTCCCAGACCATCGTACAGGGCTTTTTTAACATGATGATGGTAGTGGATACCAATACTTCCACCAAGCATTTTGGGGAAATGTCCGATGACCTTAGATCACTTGGCGAAGAAATCGGCGTAGTGATTCAGTGTCAGAAGGAAGAAATTTTTGACAAAATGCACAGAATTTAACAGTTGGGAGAAAGTCAGTCATGATTAATTTTTTTGAAGTAGTTGAAACCAATGAAATGATTGCCAAGGAGAATCTTGATGTACGTACCATTACCCTTGGTATCAGTTTACTTGATTGTATCGATTCTGATTTGAATCGTTTAAATGAAAAGATTTATAACAAAATTTATGAAGCTGCCAAGGATTTGGTAGTAACCGGTGAAAAAATTTCAAGAGACTTCGGTATTCCCATCGTAAATAAGAGAATTTCCGTAACACCTATTGCTTTAATCGGCGGTGCTGCCTGTAAAACCGTAGAAGACTTTGCATCCATCGCGAAAACCTTAGATAAAGTGGCTCATGAAGTAGGCGTAAACTTCATTGGCGGTTACTCTGCACTTGTGAGTAAAGGCATGACGGCTGCAGATGAGCTGTTAATCCGTTCCATTCCCCTTGCACTTTCTACCACAGAAAGAGTATGCAGCAGTGTCAATGTAGGTTCTACCAAATGCGGTATCAATATGGACGCTGTGAAACTGATGGGTGAAATGATTAAGGAAACCGCAGAATATACCAAAGAAGCAGATTCCCTGGGATGTGCGAAGCTTGTTATTTTCTGTAATGCCCCTGATGATAACCCTTTTATGGCAGGTGCCTTCCACGGCGTAACAGAAGCAGACAAGATTATCAACGTAGGTGTCAGCGGCCCCGGTGTTGTAAAGACTGCATTAAGCAAGGTACGTGGCGAAAACTTCGAGGTACTTTGTGAAACCATCAAAAAGACAGCCTTTAAGGTAACCCGTGTAGGTCAGCTGGTAGCCCAGGAAGCATCCAGAAGACTTGGTGTGCCTTTCGGTATTGTTGATTTATCTTTGGCGCCCACACCTGCAGTTGGTGACAGTGTGGCGGATATCCTTTGTGAAATCGGCTTGGAATATGCCGGCGCACCCGGAACTACCGCAGCCCTTGCCCTGTTAAATGACCAGGTGAAAAAGGGCGGTGTCATGGCTTCTTCCTACGTAGGCGGCTTAAGCGGTGCTTTTATCCCTGTCAGTGAAGACCAGGGTATGATTAATGCAGTAGAGGCAGGTGCCCTTACCTTAGAGAAGTTAGAAGCAATGACCTGTGTTTGCTCCGTAGGTCTTGATATGATTGCAGTACCCGGCGATACCAAGGCAACTACTTTATCCGGTATTATTGCGGATGAAATGGCTATCGGTATGATTAACCAGAAGACCACTGCAGTGCGTATCATTCCTGTTGTCGGAAAAGGCGTTGGCGAAACCGTTGAATTCGGCGGACTGCTCGGCTATGCGCCTATCATGCCCGTAAACCAGTTCTCCTGTGATGCTTTCGTTAACAGAGGCGGACGGATTCCGGCACCCATTCACAGCTTTAAGAATTAATTATTTTTTGTTAAGAATTCCTAAGGAAAAATTAAGATTCTTGAAATTGTACTACCTCATATATTGTGATATAGTTTGTATAGATTCAAATTATATACGTTATATGAGGTATTTTTATGAGCAGAGAAGCATGTAAAAGAATGAAAAAGCAGATAAAAAAAGCACTGTTTGGTGCATTAACCATAGTGGCACTTATAGGTCTTACCGGATGCGGAAAAGGTAGTGAAGATACGGCGCCTGCAAGGGAGTTTTATTACGTTCCCACCTATCAGGACATAGATTTGGAAGTGGATTATATCCAGAAGTCCGTGGCAGCTGGGGACAATGTTTATATGTTCGGCAGCAAGTGGAATCATGAAACCGGTCAGGGAAAGGATTTCATGTACTGTTATCAGCCCGTTACAGGCGAACTGCAGGATTTTCCCATTGAAATGCAGACGGAAAAAGGTGTCAATATGTCCATCCAGCAGATGGCAGTTAACAGCAAAGGAAATATCGTGATGATGGTAAACAAATATCAGATTCCCGATATGACCTATACAGAGGATATCCTGACGGAAGAAGCAGTTGAAGAAACTGTTGCGGAAGAGACCGTTGCAGAAACGTCGGAAGCAGTTGTGATTGCGGATGAATCCGTCACGGAAACTGCAGTTTCGGAAATTACGGAAGAAGCGGAAGCAACCACCGAATCTGTAGAAGTTGTTACAGAATCCGCCGCCGATTATGCCCAGCCCATGGAGTACCGTGAATGGGTGGAGCTTTGGGAGGTTACTACTACAGATGCGACGGTATTAAGCGTTACGGATATACAGGATGCGTTGGAGACGGAAGGCGGTTTCTGGGCACAGTATATGGCTCTTGACGGGCAGGACAATGTGTATTTCTGTGACGGAAATAACAAGGTTTTTGTACTGGATTCCAAGGGTGACAAGCTTTTCAGTAAGCAGGTTGATACCTGGATAAACGGTTTGTTTGCAGGTAATGACGGTAAGGTATATGTGAAGACCGACGGGGAAGGCGGCATGGTCGTGCGCCCTGTGGATGTGCAGGCCGGAAACTTCGGAGAAGCAGTGGAAAATGAAGGCTTAAGCGGCAATTCCTATAACCAGAGATACTATATGGGCAGTGACGGCACCTTGCTGGTCAATGACGAAAGCCGCGTCTTTTCCTTTGATTTTGTCACCGGTGTAAAAAACGATTTATTTGCATGGCTGGATGCGGATGTGAACAGTGAATCCGTGCAGGAAATGGGACAGCTTTCCGACGGCAGATATTGGGCTTTATTATGTGAATATAGTGAAAATAATGACTATTCCTTTGTGGTCCTGAAAAAGACTCCTGCGGCTGAGGTTACCGTAAAGGAAGAAATTGAATTTGCCACCATGTGGTTAGACCAGAGAGTGCGCAAAAATGTCATAGATTTTAACAAAACAAACGAAAAGTACCGTATTACGGTAAAAGAGTACGGCAGCACCGACTACGAAGCCGGCAAAACACAGTTAAACAACGATATTACCGGCGGAAACGGACCGGATATTATTGATGTTTCCCAGATTGATTACAATGTGTATGCTGCTAAGGGCGTGTTTGAGGACCTTTATCCTTACATGGAAAAATCCGGCATCAATAAAGCGGATTATTTGGAAAATGTATTTAAGGCCTATGAAACCGGCGGAAAGTTGTATGTAATCGTGCCCCAGTTTTATGTTTCCACGGCGGCAGCTAAAGCTTCCTTAGTAGGCGATGTAACCGGCTGGAACCTTACGGAAATGCTGGATGTTGCAGAAAAAAGTAATGTGGAAGCAGTGATGCCTTATGCAACCAGAGATACGGTATTTTATTACTGTGTTTACAATAACCTTGATGATTTTATCAACTGGGAAACCGGGGAATGTGCCTTTAACAGCGATGAATTTATTCAGGTGTTAGAGTTTGCAAAGGGATTCCCGGAGGAGTGGGATTACAATCAGCAGGAAGAAGGAACCCACGCCAAAATCATGAATAATAAGATTCTTCTTTTGCAGACCAGCGTAAGTAGCGTGCAGGAATATCAGATGATGAAGGGTATGTTTGGGGGCGATGTTGCATTTGTAGGATTTCCTAATCAGGAACGGAAAGGAAACTTAATCCAGCCCAGTAACGGCAGTGTGGCCATCAGCGCCAAATCCAAGCATAAGGATGGTGCATGGGAGTTTGTTTCAGGGCTTATTTCTGAGGAATATCAAAGCGGTATTGCAGGTGAAAACGGCATGGGATGGGGCTTCCCCATTAAGCAGTCTGCCCTTGAGAAAGTATTTGAAAAAGCCATGACACCGGAGTATTATAAAGATGAGAACGGCAAGCAGGTAGAGCAGCCCAAAACCAGCTGGGGTTATGACGATTTTAACATCGATATTTACGCCGCTAAGCAGGAAGAAGTGGATGCTGTGAAAGCAATTATCGCCTCTGCCGAAAAGGCATACAGTCCTTCTAATGAAGAGTTAACCAAGATTGTGAACGAGGAAGCGGCTCCCTTCTTTAAGGACCAGAAATCTGCCAAGGAAACAGCAGATATTATTCAAAACAGAGTACAAATCTATGTAAACGAGAACCGATAAATGAGAAGTTTGAAAAAGGATGTAGCAGAAAAAATAAAGAATGCAGACAAACCTGTTAAGGCATCTGCAAAAAAGAGAACGGAAAGTAAGATGACTGCAAGCAAAAGGAGAGGTACCGGGATTTCCTGGCTTTACCTCTCCCCGAGCCTTGCAGGCGTTTTGCTGTTTTTTGTGTTGCCCTTTTTCGTGGTTGTTTTTTATTCGCTGGTAGATAATCCCATCAATATGGAGTTTGTATTTTTTGAAAATTTTGTCAGGGTATTTAAAAATGCTGCCTTTCAGCAGGCGGCAGGTAATACCTTGAAATTCTCACTGGTAGCAGTTCCGCTGGCAGTGATTTTGTCGTTATTACTGGCCATGATGCTGGAATACAAAATTCCCTTAAAGAGCCAGTTCCGGACTTTTTTCTTAAGTCCCATGATGGTGCCCATTGCATCGGTAGTACTTATTTGGCAGGTGCTTTTTCATTACAACGGTTTATCCAATGAAATACTGGGACTTTTCGGTGTTGCGAAGATTGATTTCCTGAAATCGTCTTATGCACAGGTGGTAATCATCATTTTGTTCCTTTGGAAAAACCTGGGCTACAATATGATTTTATTTATGGCGGCATTAAGCAGTATCCCCAAGGATCTTCTGGAGGTAGCAGTATTAGAGAGCGCAAAGCCTTTTCAGATTTTTTGGTATATTAAGCTGCGTTATTTGTCCTCCACGATTTTATTTGTGACAATTATGTCCTTAATTAATTCTTTTAAGGTATTCCGTGAAATATATTTACTTACAGGGAACTATCCCTATGATACAATTTATATGATGCAGCATTTTATGAATAATGCATTCGGACAGCTGGATTATCAAAGATTATCGGCTGCGGCGATTATGATGTCTGCCGTAATGGTAGTTTTAATCGGTATCCTGTTCTTAGCCGAAAATCATTTCGGAAAGGATGTGGAAGGATGAAACAGCAAAGTAACAATGCATACAAAAAGAAAAAAAGAAAACAGGCCCGCGGTCTTGTGAAAATCTGTATGATAACCGTAATAGCAGCGTTTTTTGCCGTTTTATTTCTGATGCCGATTGTACTTACGATTACCAATTCCTTTATGTCAGCATCGGAAATATCAGCAAACTACGGACAGGTATTTGCTACCACGGATACAGGCGGTAAAACCTTTATTGCCGAGCGGGTAAACTTAAAATTTATTCCGGATATGGTGTCCTTTAGCCAGTATCTTACGGTTCTTTTAAAGAGCCCGGATTATTTGTTTAAATTTTGGAATTCCGTGATTTTGGTAGTACCCATTGTGGTGTTCCAGTTGCTGGTTGCATCAGGCGCTGCCTATGGATTTACCAGATACAGGGGAAGGCTGAAGGAAATAATATTTTTTATTTATATCATTCTGATGCTGATGCCTTATCAGGTAACCCTGGTACCCAATTATCTGGTGTCAGACTGGCTTTCTATTTTAGATACCAGATGGGCCATTTGGCTTCCGGGCATTTTTTCACCATTTGCGGTGTATTTGCTTGCCAAATATATGAGGCGTATCCCCGTATCCGTGATGGAAGCGGCACAGATTGACGGGGCCGGAGAATGGCAGATTTTTAAGAATATCTGTATGCCCTTGTGTAAAGGTGCCATTTGCTCCATTGCCATATTGATTTTTATTGATTATTGGAATATGGTGGAGCAGCCACTGATTTTACTTTCTGATGAAGAGATGCATCCCCTTTCGGTATTTCTCTCCAAAATCAATGAAGGAGAAGTAGGGCTTGCGTTTGCGGTAGCGACGATTTATATGGTGCCGCCAATATTAATCTTTTTGTATGGGGAAGATTATCTGGTAGAAGGAATTACCTACCAGGGCGGTATTAAAGGATAGAAGTTTTTAGTTCAAAGGAGAAACGGTTATGAATGAAAATGTGCAGTCAAAACGTAGAGACTGGGTCAAGAATGCGGCAATAATTTTCCTTACCGTAATGCTGATTCTTACATTTTTTTCCAATACGATTATGAATTATTCCCTGCCTGAGGTAGCCACACGCTACGTGCAGCCGGGGACGATTACGGCTAAGGTGCGGGGAAGCGGCGTGGTAGAAGCCACGGATCCTTATCATGTGATGGTAAATGAATCCCGCGTGATCAGTTCTGTTGCGGTTCAAAATGGTGACTACGTGGAAAAAGACCAGGTGCTTTATTATCTGGAGGATGTGGAAAGTGAGGAACTGCAGAAGGCAAGGCAGGAACTGGAGGATCTGGAGTATGCTTATATGAAAAGCATGTTTGGTGCAGGACTTTCTCCGGAAGTAATTTCCAAAGTTTCCAGCGGAAATACGGGAACTTTTTCCTCCTATCAGAAGTCCGTAACGGACATGCAAAGCCGTTTGGAAGAAGCAGAAGCGCGTGTGAAGGAGTGCCAGGATGCTTTAGAGGCAATTACCCTGCAGAGCACTATTAACCAGAATAACGCTGGAGTAAGCACCAATGCGGAGAAAATGAAGCAGGAACAGGCGGCCACCGACTTAGAGAAGGCTACTGCAGCATTTGAAGAAAAAAAAGCCAAGCAGATGGCAGAGCTTTCTTCCGAAATAGAAGAGGTAAATAAACAGATTGCGGATTTGGAAAAATTAATCAGCGGCGCGGAATCCACGGCCGGAAGCGGTGGCGGAGATGAAACTGCGCCCAGCGGAATCGAAGTTTATGAACAGATGTGTGCTGATGCACTGGTATTAGTAAGAGAAAAAGTGCAAGCTATTCTTACGCCTGCAGAGACAAATAATCATATAGAACCCGGTATATTAGTGGTGAATGAAGAGACTACCATTGATGAGCTTAAGGCAGTATTTGAAAAGCTAAACGCAGCGGTAGGTGAGAAAGTTGAATATTCCACACTGATTCGGGATTATCAGGCAGCCCTTGCCCAGTATCAGATTGCTGAATCCAATTATAAAACGGCATTAAAGCAGATGACCGGCTATGAAAAAAATAAAGAGGCCCTGAAAAAAGCCAAAAAGAAACTGGCAGGATTGGAAAAAGAATTAGCTGAGGTAAGCGCCATTACGGTAGCCTCCAGCGGCAGTGTCCAGGATGCCCAGAACCGTCTGTTAAATGCCCAAAAGAATATCCGGGAAATTACCAGTGCCAATGAACAGGCTGCGGCTTCTTACCAGAATCAGATTGCCAATGCAACTGCGGCACTTGAGAATGCAAAAGCAGTATATGACCTGTTAAAAGAAGAACAGGCAAACCTTTCCAATGATATTTCCGCAGAAATTGATCTTACCAAAGCAACGAAGGATATCGCGGACAAAAAGGCAGAAATTGAAAAATTGGAACAGGCTTCCATTGATACGGCGATAAAGGCACCTATGGCAGGTACCGTATCTGAACTTGCTTATGTGGCAGGTGAAAAAACAAGACCCGAACAGGCTGCAGCAGTCATCCAGATTGACGGCAAAGGCTTTACCTTAAGCTTTTCCGTTACCAATGCCCAGGCATCTAAAGTACAGGTAGGGGATGTTGCGGAATTACAGAATGCATGGTTTTATGATGATGTGAAAGCACAGCTTTCCGGCATCAAACCTGACCCGGATAATCCGGGACAAAAGAAGCTTCTTATTTTTGAGGTTTCCGGTACGTCCGTGAACGCCGGTGAAACCTTGAATTTAAGTGTGGGACAAAGAAGCGGTGATTATGACCTTGTGGTACCCAACAGTGCCATCAGAGAGGATACAAACGGTAAGTTTATCCTGATTGTGGAGTCTAAGAGCAGTCCCTTAGGAAACCGTTATATTGCCACTAGAGTGAACGTGGAAGTGATTGCTTCCGATGATAATAACAGTGCCATTAACGCGGCACTTTACGGTTATGAGTATGTGATTACCACAGCCACCAAGCCGGTCGAAGAAGGTAAACAAGTCAGATTAAATGAAGGGGCTTAAATCTTAACCCCTAAGAAAGGAGGAAAAGAATGTCAAAATTAAAAGCTTTTTTAAGCCGTTTCTCAATCGGTCAGATTTTGCTTTTGGGAATCAGTCTTTTCTTTCTTATGTTATTTTTGGTGGTATCTTGCTGCAAGCAGCACATGATAAGCAGCTTAGATGACCAGCAGGCGTATAAGCGCTGGGATGAGAGCGGAGATACCGCACAGGTAAGTGCATTTTTTAAGAAGGATATTACGGTAGACGAAAGACAAATTGAAAATTTCAGACATCAGCTGGAAAGCGCCATTTTGGAAGCAGCCATTGTGAAAGAAAATACCAGCCGTCTGTTTGTGGATGCATACAGTTCTCTTGGTAAAATTGCAGTAAGCAGCGAAATGGGGACTGTTGAGGCACAGGCAGTGGGAATCGGAGGAGATTTTTTCCTTTTTCATCAGCTTGACCTGGTAAACGGCAGTTATTTTTCAGGCAATGATTTGATGAAGGATTCCGTTATCCTGGATGAAGAGGCTGCCTGGACCTTGTTTGGCGGAAGTGACGTGGCAGGGATGTGTGTTACCATCGGCGGCGTGCCTCATTACGTGGCAGGTGTAGTGAAAAGGGACACCGGTAGAATTGCGGAAAGTGCCGGATTAAAGGACACGGTGGTTTATGTATCCCACGAAACCCTTTCCGCATACGGAACCTGTGAAGGAATCAGTACCTATGAGCTTTTGGCGCCGAATCCGGTGAAGGGCTTTGCGAAAAATCTTTTCATTGAAAAATTCGGACTGAATGAGACGGAAATGATGGTAGTGGAAAATTCCGCAAGATTTTCTGCGGAAGCACTGATTCCCGTTATTTTGGATTTCGGGATCCGGAGTATGCAGCTTTCCGCCATAAGATATCCCTATTGGGAAAATATCGCCAGAGGGTATGAGGATATTTGCGCTGCTTTATTATTACTTGAAGTGATTTGTCTGGTGATCCCTTTTGTACTTGTGATCACATTATTGTATAAAAACAGGAAGAAAATGAAAGAGCAGGTTATTGGCCTTGTTAAAGGGATGAAAAGGAGTAGATTATGAAAAGGGGTTTGTTGTTATTTGGAATGATATTAATGGTTATAACAGCCCTGACCGGCTGCGGAAATAAGCAAAAGGCAAATGGCGGCGAACAGGATAAACTGTCGAAAGAAACCGTTTACAGCAGTGAGGCGCTTCCCATAGACGGAGAAAAGTATACGAGTCTGGTTCGGGGAGAAGACGGCGTATTTGTATACGGATATCAGTGGGATGCTGATAATATTCAGGAACTTTATTTTGCCAAAGTAGGCAATGACGGAGCCATTCTTAGTGAAAATTCCGTCCGCATGAATAAAAACCAGAATATCTATGAGATTAAGCCGGATAAAGCGGGCTTCTTTTATGGTATCAAAAGTGAGTATTTTGAAGATGAAATGGGGAACTATTCAGAATCCTATTATCTTGTAAAATATTCGATGGATGGACAGGAAATTTTTTGTGTGGATTTAAAGAGCGTCCCGCAGCTTCAGGAATTTTTTGCGGAAGGGTATTTTTATGCCGGACTGAAGATGGTTTATGATGATGTAATTTATGTAGATTTGAACAGTAAGTTTGCCCGTTTTGACTTAGAGGGGAACTTCATTGATCTGTTTAAGGGGAACGGTTGGGATGCTTATTCCATGGTCCAGTTGTATGAACTGGAAAGCGGAAAGGTTGCGGCAGTTCTTTATAGTGATGAAGGGAACGGCGGCACCAAAATTTCCTATGTGAATATGAAAACCGGTGACTTTGAGGAAATAAAGGATTTAACCGGAAACAGCTATGGTTACAGCTTCTACAGCGGAATCGGTTATGATTTCTTTCTGGTAAATAATTATGGTGTTTATGGCTATAATGTGGGCGATGCGGATGTAAAAATGCTGATGAGTTACATCAATTCAGATGTGAACGTATATGAGCTTTATAATCTGGTGCCTGTTAGCGAAACCGAGTTTTATGCCTGCCAGGATGATTCCATGTTAGGTACAAGGACCATTTGTAAATTTACCAAGGTGGATCCGGCAAATGTAAAGGATAAAACGGTAATTACGCTTGCCTGCAATTATCTGGATTGGGATGTGCGTATGGCTGTTTTTGACTTTAATAAAGCAAGTGATGAGTACAAGATTATCGTAGAAGATTACGGTTCCCTTTACAGTAACACAGAGGATTATCAGGCCGGATTAAACCGTTTAAATACAGATATTGCTGCAGGGAAAATTCCGGATATCCTGCTTCTTAGTTATGAAATGCCGATAAAAAGTTACATAGCCAAAGGGCTTTTTGAGGACTTGATTCCCTATATTGAAAAGGATCCGGAGCTTAGCCTTGATTCTTATATGCCCAATATCATTGAAGCATTTTCGGTAGACGGAAAGATGTATCAGCTTGTTCCCCATTATTCTGTGAATACTTTGGTTGCCAAGGCATCCCTGGTAGGAGAAGAAAGGGGATGGACTGCTAAGGAAATTATGGATATTCTGGAAAAGAGTCCGGAAGGTACCCAATTTTTATCTTATGAGACAAGGGATAATATGTTGAATAACTGTCTGACCGTGGCAGGGGACCAGTTTATTGATTGGGAAACAGGAACCTGTAACTTTGAGTCAGAGGAATTTGTACAGCTTCTTGCGTTCCTTTCCATGTTCCCGGAAGAAATCGATAATGAAGCCTATACTGATGAATATTGGATGACCTATGATTCTTTATGGCGTGAAAATAAAGTAATAGCCCAGCCTTTAAGTCTCTATGATATTCAAAACTATAATTATTTGGAAAAGGG
>JAFZDQ010000051.1 GCA_017561085.1 Lachnospiraceae bacterium | reverse complement strand
GGCAATGGATTCCGCAACAAGTAATGCAGAAGAAATGATTGATCATTTAACACTCCAGTACAACAGAGCCCGTCAGGGTTCCATCACACAGGAGTTAACCGAAATTATAGCAGGAGCTAACGCAATTTCTTAATTGCAGTTGGCGGAAAGAGGGTAAAATGGCAGATTTAAATACCAATAAAAGCCTTGGCGCAAGCTTAGGCAAGGTCACACAGATCATCGGTGCCGTTCTGGATATCAAGTTCAGCGGCAGACTGCCTGAAATCAACGAAGCTGTTACCATTGCAACAAGTGACGGCGGACAGCTTACCGTTGAAGTAGCGCAGCATCTGGGTGACGATACTGTTAGATGTATTGCCATGGGTCCCACCGACGGACTTGTAAGAGGTATGGAAGCAGTTGCTACCGGCGCCGCAATCAGTGTTCCCGTAGGTGAAAATACCTTAGGACGTATGTTCAACGTACTGGGTAATCCCATTGACAACAAACCCGCTCCGGAAGGAGTATCCTATGAGCCCATCCACAGAGCTGCCCCTGACTTTGTAGAACAGTCTACACAGCAGGAACTTCTGGAAACAGGTATCAAGGTCGTTGACCTTTTATGTCCTTACCAGAAGGGTGGTAAGATTGGTCTGTTCGGTGGTGCCGGTGTAGGTAAAACTGTATTAATCCAGGAATTAATCAGAAATATTGCAACCGAGCACGGTGGATATTCCGTATTTACCGGCGTTGGTGAAAGAACCAGAGAAGGAAATGACCTTTACCATGAAATGATTGACTCAGGCGTTATCGACAAAACTACCATGGTGTTCGGTCAGATGAACGAGCCCCCCGGAGCGAGAATGCGTGTAGGTCTTACAGGTCTTACCATGGCTGAATACTTCCGTGATAAGGGTGGTAAGGACGTGCTCCTTTTCATCGATAATATTTTCCGTTTCACACAGGCAGGTTCCGAAGTGTCCGCACTTCTCGGACGTATGCCTTCCGCAGTAGGTTATCAGCCTACCCTGCAGACAGAAATGGGTGCGCTTCAGGAGCGTATTACATCCACCAAGAATGGTTCCATTACATCCGTTCAGGCTGTATACGTGCCTGCGGACGACTTAACTGACCCTGCTCCCGCGACAACCTTCGCACACTTGGATGCTACCACCGTATTGTCCCGTTCCATCGTAGAACTTGGTATTTATCCGGCAGTAGATCCGCTTGAGTCCACATCCCGTATTCTGGATCCCAGAATTCTCGGACAGGAACACTATGAGGTTGCCAGAGGCGTACAGGAAATCCTTCAGAGATACAAAGAATTACAGGATATCATTGCAATTCT
Organism: Lachnospiraceae bacterium; assembly: GCA_017561085.1. GTDB lineage: Bacteria > Bacillota > Clostridia > Lachnospirales > Lachnospiraceae > Suilimivivens. The sequence continues at coordinate 4,476 of JAFZDQ010000051.1, read as the reverse complement.
CGGTATGGATGAACTTTCTGAAACAGATAAGCTGGTTGTATCCCGTGCAAGAAAGGTACAGAGATTCTTATCCCAGCCTTTCTTCGTAGCAGGACAGTTTACCGGTCTCGAAGGAAAATACGTGCCTATTAACGAAACCATCCGTGGATTTAAGGAGATTCTGGAAGGTAAGCATGATGATATTCCGGAAAGCTATTTCTTAAATGCCGGAGGAATTGATGATGTACTTGCCCGCGTGAAATAAGGACGGGAGGTTATCAGATGGCAGATAATAATTTATTCAAACTAAAAATCATTACTCCTGACCGCATGTTTTATGAGGGAGAGGTTTCCATGGTGGAGTTTAATACCACAGAGGGTGAAATCGGTGTTCTTAAGAAACACGTACCCACAACCGTAATTATCAGCCCCGGTATTTTAACTATTACAGAGGCTGACGGAACTAAGGAAGCTGCACTTCATGCCGGTTTTGCGGAAATTTTGCAGGAGGAAGTAGTGATATTGGCTGAAATCGTGGAATGGCCTGAAGAAATTGACTTAGACCGTGCCGAAAAAGCCAAAGAAAGAGCGGAGGAACACCTTCGTAACAAAACTTCCGATACGGATATTGTTCGTGCAGAAATTGCATTACAGAAAGCACTTGCCCGTATCAATGTGATTAAATAAGAACTAACAGTAAGCAGGGGCGCGTAGAGTACGTGCCCCTTGCAATATCTGAATTTCAGATAAATAGTCATAATGTCAAATATTGCGGAAGCAATCAAGGGAGAAAAAAGATGGGATTAGGTGAAATCAAAGAAAAAGGCAGTTTATTATTAGAGAATATCGGAAAAGTAATTGTAGGGAAAGAGGATACGGTGAAGCTTCTTTTGACAGCACTTCTGGCAGACGGCCACGTGCTTTTGGAGGACGTTCCCGGTACCGGAAAGACCAAGCTTGCCAAGGCACTTTCCAAATCCATAGATGCATCTTTTTCCAGAATCCAGTTTACACCGGATTTGTTGCCCGGTGATATTACCGGTATGAATATTTATAACCGTAAAACAGAGGATTTTGAACTGAAAAAAGGTCCTGTTTTTACCAATGTACTTTTGGCAGACGAAATTAACCGTGCCACACCCAGAACCCAGTCCGGCTTACTGGAATGTATGGAAGAGCGGCAGGTAACCATAGATGGAGAAAGTTATCCCCTTACGGATTTCTTCTTCGTAATTGCAACCCAGAACCCCATTGAAACAGCGGGAACCTTTCCCCTTCCGGAAGCACAGCTGGACCGTTTCATGATGAAGCTTTCCATGGGACAGCCGACGCTGGCGGAAGAGACGCAGGTATTAAAGCGCTTCGGACAGGAAGACCCTTTACATACTTTACAGGCAGTTATCAGCAAAGAAGAACTGCTTTCCATGAAGGAAGAAATAAACAGGGTATTCGTTCACGAATCCGTTTTAGAATATATTGCGGGTATCACAGCAGCAACCCGTAAAAAAGAGAACATCATCGCAGGCGCGGGAACCCGTGGCGCCCTTGCCCTTTTAAAGAGTGCCAAGGCTTATGCGGCTTTAGATGGCAGGGAATATGTGATTCCCGATGATGTGAAGAAACTGGCAGTGTCCGTACTTGCCCACAGACTGGTGATTTCCTACGGTTATCAAAAGGGAAAAGAAGCAGAGAGCCTGATTGCGGAAATTCTGGATTCCATACCGGTACCTACGGAGGAATTCAGATGGTAATTATTTTTGTAGCGGTAATCGCCGGAATTTTATTTTTTCTGCAAAAATATTTATATAAGAAAAACTGGCAAAAAGGTGTGGAGGTTTTTCTTCAGTTTGACAAGGAAAGCGTGACGGCCGGAGAGAATGTGCGCCTTTTAGAGGTTGTTGAAAACAGGAAGTATTTACCCCTTCCCTCCTTAAAGGTGAAATTCCAGTGCTCCAGACATTTGGTGTTTTTGGATGCTACCAACAGTGCGGTGACGGACAGGTACTACCGGAATGATTTATTTTCCGTTATGCCTTATAAGAGGATTACCAGAAGCAATAAGCTGTTTTGTCCCCAGAGAGGCTATTTTAGTATTAACGGTGTAGACCTGGTTGGCGCGGATTTGTTCTTTTCCGAGGAGATGGTGGGAAGAAGAGACACCAGTACTTCCCTCTACGTGTACCCGGCGCCGGCTAAGAATTACGACTTAGAGGATGCCCTGAAAAAGATAAACGGGGAAATTGCGGTGAAACGCTATGTACTGGAGGATCCTTTTACCTTCCGCGGTATCAGGGAATATCATCAAAGTGATGAAATGAAGACCGTAAACTGGAAGGCTACGGCCAGAACCGGTGATTTAAAGGTCAATATGCGGGAGCATACGGCAGTTAAGAATGTGCGGATCTTTTTAAATCTCTCAGACAGGAATATTTTGCGAAGAGAAGAACTTTTGGAGCTTTCTATCAGTGTGGCAAAAAGAATTGTAACAGAACTTTTGTCGCAGGGAATTCAGCTTTCCCTTTATGCCAATGCAAAGGATTGCATCTCGGGACAGATTCTGGAGATGAAAAACCGCGGAAGCGGTACCAATCTTCCGGATATTGACAAGGCACTGGCCAGACTTGACTTAGAGCAGCAGCCTGCAAATTTTGCGGAGTGCTTTTATGATGAGTTGTTCGGCGAGGATGATTTGTATACCATCTTTGTTTCGCCGGAGCGTCATGATGAGTTTCAGGATCTTCTTTGCGAGTACGGCAGGAAGGGTGATTTCACCTGGCTGTGCCCTATAAAGGATGCAACCGATGATACAATCTGCAGTGAAATAGCAGAGAATACGAGAGTACTTTTGTTTGAAGAAAATAAGGTATCGGAATGAAAAATAAATTAGAGATATTAGGCAATTGCATAGCGGAAAGTATTAACTGTATCTTTGTGTTTGCGGTTATGACGGTGGTGCTGAAGGATTTTGTGAACTTCTGGCCCGGCGTGGGCGTTTTGCTGCCCTTTATGCTGGTTCCGGTTTCCCTGTATCTGACCAGGGAATATGTGAAATCCGCCGTATTGTTTTTCGGGATTCATTTTGCTTTATTGGCTGTTGTAATTGTTTTGGGACCGGAAAATCCCGCATTAAAAATTTTGTATGGGCTTGCAACGGGACTTTATGTGATTTTCAGTATTTATAATAAGATGAACAGTAAAAAGGCAACACTTCCGGCCTTTAATCCGATTGTTATGGCGTGCGCATTGTTTGTTTTATACGGATTGGATACGATAAAAGGCGGCGGGGCCTCCGGCATGCTTTTAATCCGTTATATGATGGTTTATATGCTGGTGTATTTGTTGTACTACTATTTGCAAAAGTTTTATCTTTTTATTGTTATGAACTGTAAGGTGACCGAAAACGTACCGGTCAGAAGGATTTTTGCAACCTCTGCAGGGCTTGTGGGTGTGTTTCTTTTGCTTTTGTGCGGCATGATGGTTTTGCTGGTAAATAAGGAACTGATGGATACGTTGGCCTCAGAATTATCCTCTTTTGTTTTAGGGATTATCGCCTTTTTTATGCGGTTTATTACAAGAGGCGTGGGCGAGCCCAGGCTGGAGAAGGAACAGATCAAAGAAGAACGTGCGGAGCTGATAATCGGAGAAGCGGCGGCGGGCATGCCCCAGTGGCTTTCCCTGATTTTGGATTATCTGGCGATGGTTGCCGGTATCGTGATTGGTATCCTGTTGGTGATCCTGATTGTGAAAGGAATTATTACGCTGATTAAAGACGTATTCGGAGAAAAGAAAACAAGGATTTCTGAAAAAGAAGAATTCTACACCGAAAAGGTGGAATCCTTAAGCCGTGAAAAGACCAAAAAGGAAAAGGCATCTAAGAAGACCGTATATAACAGTACGCCGGGGATGCAGGCAAGGAAGCTGTATTTCAAAACCATGCAGTCCAAAAAGCCGGCGATTCTGTTGTCCGGAAAGCAGCCCTTTTTAGCCGCTACGGCGCGGGAGAATACGCGCACCTTCTTAGACCGTGAAGATAAGGATACGGCAGCAGCGGAGGTGTTTTTCGGAACTTATGAGAAGGCCAGATACGGAAGCGACGGTTGTCAGAAGGAAGAGTTAAAGGCAATGAAAAAGAGCAGGGATGCGCTGCTTAAGAATTAACCGGCAGGTACGTAGCGGCCGGATTTTGCATATGATAGGGATAAAGAGTAAAGGAACTTTTTGGCGATGTATGACCGTAAAATTTTACCTTTCTATATGACCTATCCCCTGCCGATGTTTTACCAGGAAGAGGATTCCGTAATCAGGGACCTGGAGTATTTACAGCAGATGTATCCCACAGAGGCGAAAAAGTACCAAAAACTGATTGCGGAGATCTTGGATAAGCTGGATTATGAAGGCAGCCTGATTTATGACGAGTATCCCGACAGGTGGCAGCTTTACAAGCTTTCCATGGATATTTTAGACCGTATCAAGCGGGAAGAACAAAAAGAAAAGATG
>JAFZDQ010000050.1 GCA_017561085.1 Lachnospiraceae bacterium | reverse complement strand
TGCACTTACCTCCACTTTATTGTAAGCAGTGCCACTATAATCCACATCGGGAGCACTGATATTTTCTGCGGTCAGGACAAAAGGAGTAATGGCAAAGGGAATGTTCTTCGTTCCCGTGAGATTGCCTTTTCCTGTTATTACAGCTACATAACTTCCCACATTTACAGGCAGTTTGGTAAGCGGTGATGTAAGAGGTGTCTGATTCTTATAATATTCAACTTTATAATTACTGCTATCTGCCACGCTGCCCAAAATAGAAACCGTGATTCCCGGGTAGCTTTCTTTGTTATAGACCATATCAGGCACCTGAATCTGTGCCTCTTCTACGGAAAGAGGTAGAATTTTAAAGGTCTTTTCCACTGTTCCCTGATAATTTCCTTTTCCGATTACGGCAATGATGTAACTGCCTGCATTTACGGGCGCCGGAATCGCTTCACCTCTGGGGGACTTATCTTCATAATAAGCAACTTCACAGTCTGCTATTGAAATCGTTGCACTACTATATGCCTGCCCGTCATAAGTCTTTTCAGGCACTGTCAACATGTCCTTTGATAATGTTTTAGGCGTAATGTTAAAATATGCTGTAGCCGTACCTGTATATGCACCCTTTCCGGTTACTGTTACGGTGGCTTTACCTACATTTATGTTGTTTGCATAGGTAACTGTATAATCAGTACCTGCTACTAATGTTGTATTACCCATTTTTACGGTAACGGAAGGATAAATTGCCTGCCCGGTGTATTCACAGTCCGCAACGGGCTCAATCATACGGGACCTAATTGCATTGGCATCGTTAGCAAATGCTTTGATACGGACGGTAATCGGACCATTCGTGAAATACTCAATAGCATCTTCCCATCCCCAATAATCACTATAATAGGTAAAGGTCTCTCCCGCATGAGTCTCTGATACCAAATCAATCCAAGGTTGGCCTGTATAGGTTTTATCAAACATCACTTCCAGATTACTTCCGTCTGTACTTTCAATCACCACGGAAAACGTTTCCCCTGCTGCCACAAAAGCAGGATTATCCAGACGGATGGTATGAAAACCTTCATAGGTAGTAATTCCTGTCTGGGTTGTCATCAACGTACCGGATTCAGGCTTTGCCTTATCGGTAAGTCCTGTATAGATTTTCACCTCATAGGGCACATTGGTCCTGTCAAATGCCACACCCACTGCACCGATTTCCTGGTTGCCGGTAGCTGTATACACCGCCGCTGCTTTTTTCACCATAAGTCCCTGAGTGGAATTGGCATAAGCGCCGCCATCATACTGATAGTTATACTTAAAGTCATCTGCCTTGGCATAATCAAACACATATCCAACATCCGCCAAGGTGGCATCCTCATAGGAAATCCAGAAATAACCGTTTTCATGATAAGAGGTACCCCAGCTGTTCTTAATCAGCCATGCGCCTGGGTTTGACGGAAGTTGTGTATAATCACCTGTTCTATATCCATAACGATTCTTAAAGTTATCAACAGCATAATTATCATCCCAACCGACAATCGTCACCGCATGATTGGTAGTATACTTGTTGGGGCAATAATAAGCACTTCCGCCAACATAGGAATCATCAAATATCTCATGATAAAAATAAGACATTCCCACGCCACCGTAATTCATGACCGCGCGCTTGATTCCATCCGTATCCTCCTTGGGAATCCAATAAGCGTTCTCTAAATGTAAAATGTCAGTAAATGCATATTTGCTGTCGATAATAGCCGCACCGTTATCTTTGGCCGCCTGATAAGTAAAGCTGATATGATCGGCCTCGTTCGCTACACCTTTCCACGCCGCCAAACCAAAGGTAGTATAATGTCCGTTTCCGCCGTTTTCTTCCTGCGTGTCACTCTTGGGTGCCACATAATCCCCGGTAATATTACCGGTAGTGGTGGTTACGGAATCATCTGAATTATAAAAGAATTCCACCAAATGAGCTTCGGACAAATCAGCTTCTGCTCCATATAATCTCATAAATGCACTTTCAGCCATGGCTACTGCAGAAAACGACCAGCAGGTTCCGTAAGGGCTTTGTGACTTCACACTGCTGACTTTTCCTGTTGTTCTGCCGTCGTACTTAGCAGGTAATGCCGTAGTAGAGTAACACCAATCATCCAAGGGGGAAATTACCTTGGGCATGTCTACCTGCACATCAATGTCGTGATAATTCAATGTAGGAATTTCGGGCACTTCAAAAGAAGGAGTCTCAGTAGGCTCTTCTGTGGGTTCCTCGGTAGGCTCTGCGCTTTCTTCCGGTTCTCCGGAAGGCTCTTCAGACGCAGCTTCTTCTGTTTCTGTATCTTCTGTCTCCTCTTCCTCCGGAGTTTCCTCAGGTGCTTCACTTTCAAGCGGTTCCTCAAAAGAATTGTCCGTAGGGTCCACCGTCGCTTCCGGTTCTTCAGAAGGATCTTCTGTTGCTTCCGCAGTCGATTCTTCCGTGGCTTCTATTTTCTCAACAGAAGGCTCCGATGTTTCGTCTTCAATCACAAGTTCATCTTCCTCCGGTATTTGCTCCTCAGTCTGAGCCGGTAAATCGCCCGGAATACTTTCCGTCGCCTTTACCTGTATCACGGGAGTAAATGCCAGTACGATTGCTAATAAAATTGATAGAACTCTTTTGTACATGATTCAGCCCTCATAATCTTTCAAATAATACCAATATTATAGTCCTTTTTGCCTATTTTCACAATAAGGAAAAGATTGTTGTCACTAGCATTCTTTTGCACAAAACAGTACGACTCCTCACGCAAAAGAGCCTGCAATTAAATTGCAGACTCTTTTTACCTTAATGAAATCATTTATTTCACAGTTACTTTTAAATTAAAGCTTGCATTGGGTTTCTTTCTTGCAGGGTCATTTCCTTCTAAGTAAATATTCACCTTCACGGTGCCGCTCTTTACGTTGGCACCCTCGCGGTCTTTCCAATGCACTGCATAGGTTGTTTTATTTCCCGCACTGTAAACAGGAACAATTTCCAGCTTCTTGGAAACAGGCACATCCTTATTTGCCACCACTTCTACCTTGGCAACTTTCGCTACCTTGGTGTAATCCTTGCTCTTATTGGTGATGGCAAAAAGGCTTCTTCCCTTATCATCCAATTTATTTAAAGTTGCCGTCTTGGGACTTTGTGAAAACTTCACGGTGCCCTGCTTTACCTTAAAGGTTACTGCCGGTACCTTTACTTCCTTACCTGTAGAAGGGAATTTCAGGGTAGCTTTCACGGTATAGGTATAGTCAGGGGAAATATCTCCTGCTTTCCATGCCGCGCTGCTTGTATCAATTTGAAGTGCTACCTGGTAAGAAGAATAAACATCCTTAAACCAGCTGCCTGCTGCAGTAGGCGCACTTGTCTTCGAATCGCCCTTTGCAACGAGGCCGTTATCTGCCAACGCGCCGTCCGCGGTTTTCACAAGCTTTTTATCCTTCTTGGCATATACTTCCCACTCTAATACGGGCTTACTCTGACCGGTATATTCCTCTGCATGCCAGTTGGTACCGGTGTAATTAATTACCGCATAGGAACTATTGGGGCGGGTGGTATCCGCATATCCGCTTGCCTTACCCTTTAAGGAAATTTGGGAAGGATTGGGGGCTATCTTCACGGTGATGGTGGAGGATTTATTGACGCCACATGCGAACTTACATAACAGTTTCACCTTGTAGGTTGCGCCGTACTCTGCCGCATCCTTAGCTGCTACAGTCACGTCTGCACCGGACACTCTACAGGTCAGCTTATCGTATGCATCATTTCCTGCCGCATCCAAAACCTCCGCAACGCTCCAGGGCGGATTAACAGGATATCTGTAAGAGTAATCGATCGTCATACGGGTGGTTGCTTTATCATACTCTGCTAAATCTTTATTCAGTGTCAGCGTCGGCTGTGCTGCCGTAAGTGAGTGGAACTTGTCCACCACCTTTACCTTCACCGTAACAGGCTTAATCTTAATTCCACTGTAAAAAGCACCGGGTATTTTCACGGTATAGGTACCCTTTTGCGTCATATTCGTGGCCGCAAAATAAACCTTCTTATCACTTGTCGTTTCTATGGTTAAGCTTTCTTTCTTCGTATCCTCGGTGCCATCGGGTTTTATAATTTTGGCATCCGTAGTATTAATATTCCAACTTGAGCCGTAATTATCCGGTATGGAAAACTTGATGGTTTCGGAGCCATTGTACCTCAGTCTGTTTAAGGTAACTTCCGTCTTCGACGCCTTAAACCTGGGGGACTTACTCTGAATCACCTTGATGGTAAAGGTGGCCGGCTTAGGAATACCTGCTACATAAACCGAAACCTTGTAGGTTTTGTTGGGCTGTGCTAAGTTCGTACGGAAAAACCGGATTGCTTTCGCATCCTCTTCATACCACATACTGAAATGGGAACGACAATCTGCCTTTGTCTCGTCTCCTACCATGGTGATTTCAAACCGAATATCACCATTATTAATCTGATATCCTGACGCACTGCAGGTCAGTTTCAACTTCTGCTCATCATCATATGGATAGGAACCGTAGATGGCATCCATGGTCACGGACTTCTTATTTACCGCTAACGTCGGAGCGGACTGTACCTTCAGGTTAAAGGTTATTTTCACCGGCTTTTTACCGTTAACCATATGGGCATAAAGAACCACTTTTCCGCTTGTGGGTACCTTTTTAAAGTACAGTTCGGCCATACCTGTAGCCGGTTCAAGAGAAGTATAAAACGCGTCAAACACTTCCGGAGATACATAACCTTTACGCGTCTTTGCACTCATCTTCATGTATTCCGTATAACTCATCAGTTCCAGTGACTGGACACCAATATTTTGATACTTCACATTTTTATCCCCGGAAACAAGTTTGAAATCCATTCCCGGTCTTTCTGCGATATTCTTACCAATCGTCAGTGTAGACTTATTTACCTTCAGTTTCGGAGTGGTATAAGCCACATTTACCTTTACCTTGGTCTGGATGGGCATCCGATAGCCCTCCGGCCAGATTTTCAGATAAATGTATTTACTTGTCTTATTGGCAGGCACTGTATTACCGTTAAATTCTATACTCTTCGCAGTTTCATTTACGGAAAGCCAGGAAGGACAGGCAACCGTAGTTCCTTTCGTCTTTACGGAATCCACCTGTATTTTGGCTACCTTTTCTCCCTTTACGGTGGCCTTCAGATTTTTGGTCTGGGAAGTATAAAAGCTGTTAAAGGAAAGCGCCGTCACTTTCGTTTCCGGCTTTTTCGCCGTTAGGGTAATGGTCAGTTTGTCAGTACTTTCCCTGTCAGATGTACCATCGTACTTTACGATAATCTTGGAAGAAAAGGTTCCGGTCCGTCCGCTTTCCTTTACCCATTTTGCGAAGTCAACGGTTCCGTCGTCTGCGGGAACCTTGGGCACTATCTTAAGCGTTCTGTCATTAACTACCGTAATGGCAAACTTTTCATTTAATGCCGCATCGGCAAATACTGCCCCTTCAATTTCATGCCCACATGCCATCTGATAAACAGGAATGGTAAGGACCGAATCATCATACAAATTTAAGGTACCTTTTTTCACACCGAGGCGCAGGGATTCTGCCACTTCCGCGCTGCTGACATCTACTCTGACAGTGGTAAATACATACTGCATTCCCTCTGCATTTTCATAATCATCACCGCGCAGGGTAATATAAGTGGTTCCCTCGCCTACCGCCTTAATTTGCAGTGTGTTATTTCCGGAGGCATCGGTGAGCACCTTTGTTTCGGCGGCAGATACGATACCGGTATCAAAGCCGGCATCTACCACCACTTTACCACCGTAATAGCCATCATAGAGAATCGATACATTTTCCTTATCTCCGGGCCTGAGTACCACGTAATCAGATACTGTATCAAGACTTACCGGGGTTCTCTTTTTCAGGGTAAAACTTGCTGTCTGCTTTTCAGCCGACTCATAATCACTGATTAAATCGTAATAATATGCCTCCACCTTGTATTCTTTGGTAGAATCCAGGCCGGTGAATGTGGTACGATAATAGCCGTCTGCTTCCGGCGTGGTGGAACCGCCAACGGTTTTGTTACCTACCCTAAATCCATCACTGTCAAAAACACTGAGTTCAATACGCTCATAACCGGTCTGGGTACCGCCTTTGGCAAGCGCTTTCACTGCTACCTGCGCACTGCCCTCAGAAAGACTCCATCTTGCATTTAAGCCTTCCGGCGGATAGGCCATCATATCACTGGTATTTAAATACACACTGGTATACTTCTGCATCACAAAGGTTGCCGGATATCCCGGTTTCGTTAAGTCCGGTACCAGGTTTTTCTGACTATACAAAAAAGGATACCGTCCGGGAGGTGTGGTGGAAGTAATGGTCACTTCCGCACCGCCGGGAACCGACAAGCTTACGGAGCTTGAACCATCTGTGGATCTGGTTTTTGTTTGCCCGTTTTCATCCTTCCATGTGGCAGTCAGACTACCGCCCTTACTAGAGCAGTTCGTATACAAATACAACGTATACGACATGGTCTTAATCGTATGCTCGATGGTATATATCGTTGTTCTTCCGCCATAGTTTACTTCGATTTCAATTTTGTTCAGACCTGTCACAACAGGAATTGCAGCGTTTTTTCCCACCTTTTCATATTGAGTGGTTTTGTTACGGATGGTAACCTTGGCGTTACTATTGGCGGTGGTTACCGCATAATTTACCGTTCCCTCTGCCGTCATATCAGAGGAAACCGTATATTCAAAATCATGTCCGTCAAAAAAGGGCTCATATCCCATTGCAAGTGTTCCGCCGGTTCCGCCTTCATATCGGATTCCGGTTAAGGTTGCCTGATCACCTGCTACAGGGCCTACAGGGTCGCTAATCACTTCTCCCTTATAGGTTCCCACGCCCTTTGTTACCACGCGTATATAAGCACCATGGTACCGGGTTGATAACAAAAATGTTTTTCCTTTTTCTCCGTAAATATTATCCCAGGGACCTGTAGGGCTTGTGGCACTCTGCCACTGATAGGAAACGGTTGCATCTGCAGGTGTTACTTCCCCTACGGTTAATACATAACCGTATTTGGGCGTTCCGGAAATCTGCTTGCCTGCCGTAAAGGTTTTCATTTCCGGTTCCTTAGGGCCAATCAAAAATTCCGCCATATAATAGGACCCTTTGGATTTAAAACCATAATCATATCCGCTCGTACTTTTCTTTTCCCAAACAGCATCTTCAGGCGTAATGACACGCACACCATCCCCCAGTATCATGGGGTTTGCCGCTTCTGAATATAAACGAATGGGCATATTCGTCCCGTTGGTTCCTTTCGCATAAAAGGTACCGTCTATACGCAGGGTTCTGTTTTTATCCACACCGGTTCCGGATGTGGCATCCATATCCAGGTAACTTTCCACTATCACGATAGCATTTTTGCCGATGCTCATGCTTCCGTTACAAACAATGTTGTAGCCTGATAGCAAAGTACAGCCGTCGCCCACGATAAGGTCGGCAGCAACGTCTATATAATTGGCAGCTTCAAATTTTGCGCCGTTTTTCAATTCCAAATCATTGTCAAAATCACAGGTTGCCTCTGTTTGAACAGTGACACCGTCTAACAATGTTTTTGCCTTATAGGAGTCCATCTTCCGCAGAACTAATTTCAGTCCGCCCTTGTAATGTACTTCTGCATCTGCATCCAGATAACTGGTAAAAATATGATCCGCATATAAGGTTCCCGTACCACTAATCGTGGTAATTTTTCCAACCTGTTTGGCATTGGTAATGCTAATCCTACCGTCGTTATCATCCAAATAATTGGTTCCGTTAATTACCACATTGTATCCGCTACGGATCTGGACATTGGAATAATTGGAAGGAAAAGGAATCAGTAAATCCATATTTTCCATGGTAAAGGTATTGGTGGAGGCATCAAACTTCCAGCCTTCCGTGGCCAATTTATCCGTGGTTTCGGAAACAGCAACAGACTGGGTACAAATCTTCATTCCCGGATTCGTAAATACCACTGCCGCCAATTCCGTATTGGCACTTCCGCTTGCACTTTTTACTTTACAAAAATAATAGGTAAGCCCGCGCACTTTGGGTGAAACGGTTAATTTCTTCCCGGTTGCACCGGAAATTTTGATTGCACCTCTGTCAGGGTCATCTACATCCGTCGTGGAATACCACTGATAGGACAGGGCTTTCCCGTCCAGGGATTTGGCGTCAATCTGCAACTCTACGGTCTCTCCCACATAGCCTTTGTTAATCCGCTGGGGCTGGGTGGTAACCTGAATGGGACTCACCTTGAACATCATTTCATAAAGGCCTGTTTCCGTGTCCTCTTTGGGATAATAATATCGTGCGTCAGGCATTCCGCCTATGAAATCACACCCCTCAATGGACCAGGCGTCTTTTGACAGACCATCGCCTGTGAAGGATTCTATTTTTACATTGGAACAAACAACTTTTACCTTATGACCGCCGTTATTGTAAAAGACGCTGCAATTGCCGTTCTTTTCCTGCACAAAGTGTGCGTTTGTATCTGCAAATGTCAACGTGCCGGTAAATCTGATGGCTGCTCTGTTCTTGTACTTGATGGTCAGCTTGCCGCTTCCCGTAATGGTCAATTTTCCCTTGGTATCCAACCCGTAATCAGCATCCGCGCTTTTATCAATGATATTTTCGCTTCCTTCTGCCAGAACCAGGGTTGAGCCGTCAGGAAGGCGCAGTTGCCCTTTGGAATGATAACCGTTCATGGTAAAGGTTTTGGTAGCCTGCACCCAGGTATAACCTTCGCCGCTTTCATCTACGCTGCTGTCATACAGGTCAATATCTGTGGTGATAAGATTCTCAAGTCCGGTATCTGCTTCGATTATTTCCGGGGATACGGATTCTTCCGGGGATGCGGATTCTTCCGCTTCGGGCGATTCGGAAGGTTCCGCGGATTCTTCAGGATATACACTTGCTTCCGGTGTCTCTGAAGGTTCTGCACTTGCTTCCGCTTCAGGCTCCATGCTCTCTGCAGGTTCTGCTGACGGAGATGCGTCCGGTGTCATACTCTCTTCGGGAGATGCACTTTCCTCCGGATTTTCAGTAGGTACATCTTCCGGAATGGCACTTTCTTCAGGCGCTGCACTTTCAACAGGCTCTGCCGTGGGATTTTCCTCTACAGAAGGCGTCACCAAAGGCTCCACAGGCGGTATTTCTGAAGGCACTTCTGTCTCTTCAGGAAGCATCTCTGTATCCGTTGTATCTTCCTCATCCGTGGTTTGCGTTTCTTCAGCAGTTTCTACCTGCATTTCCGGCGTGCTTATCTGCGCCGCATTTACCTGCATCACAGGGCTGAAGGCAAGTACTGCTGCCAGCAAAAAGGCCAGTCCTCTTTTGTACATCTTTTCATCCTCACTTTACATTTCAATTCATATTTCTTAAATAACATACTTCTAAAAAAATCGATACTACTGCAATTTTACATTGTGCTTTTTATTATAAACAGAATCTCTTTTTTGTGCAATGTGACTATAGTACGATAAACCGCGCAAGCCTGTGTCAAAAAAACAAGAGAGCATGCGCAGACGCGCACACTCTCTTTTCTGTTTTTATTTTACATTTACTTTTAAATTGAAGCTTGCATTGGGTTTCTTTCTTGCGGGGTCGTTTCCTTCTAAGTAAATATTCACCTTCACGGTGCCGCTCTTTACGTTAGCGACTTTCTTATCCTTCCAATAGACCGCATAGGAAGTTTTTTGGTTCATACCGTAAACAGGTACAATCTCTATCTTTTTGGAAACAGGTACGTTTTTATCCGCTACCACTTCCACCTTGGCAATCTTTACCACATCGTACCAATAGGTGTTCTTATCCTTAATGGTAAAAATACTTCTTCCCTTGGGGTCTAACTTATTCAAAGTCGCACTCTTAGGGCTTACCGCATACTTCACGGTGCCCTGTTTCACCTTAAAGGTCACTGCATTTGCTTTAATTTCTTCGCCGGTAGCAGGGAATTTCAGAGTAGCCTTCACGGTATAAGTATAGGTGGGCAAAATATCTCCGGCTCTCCATGCTGCGCTGTCCATATTAACGCCAAGCGCCATGTCATAACCGGCGGTGATATCCTTAAACCAGCTGCCTGCTTCGGTAGGTGTATCAGAGGCAGAGCTTCCTTTCGCAACCAGACCGTTATCCGCCAACGCGCCGTCTGTCATCTTTACATTCTTTTTACCGTTTTTCGCATATACCTCCCATTCCAAAACAGGAGCCTCTAAAGCAGCATATTCCGCTACGTTCCAATTGGTATAAGTATACTTAATCTTTGCAGAAGTAGCCGGCCTTGTGATATCGATACTTCCCTGCGCCTTTCCTGCAAGAGAAATCTTTGCCTCTTCCGGCGCAATCTTCACCGTTACGACGATATCCGCTTTCACGATGTCATAGGCATATGCACAGGCAAGTTTTACTTGATAGGTTGCACCATAAGCAGAAGCATCCGTGCTTTCAATCATCAGTTTCGTACCGGAAGTATAACACTTCAACTGTTCCTCTGCATCGTTTCCGGCTGCATCCACAACAGATAACACATTCCAGGGTTCATCCGCTGCATACTTGTAGGAATCATCCTTTGTTAAGTTCACAACTGCTTTATCCAGGGCTGCCAAATCCTTATTCAAGGTTACCGTAGACTTATCTACCTCAACCGCCGGCAACTTGTCTACTACCTTAATTTTGATTTCGGCATGCTTTACCGCATCATCCTCATGGCCCGGCGCTCCGTTATAACCATTTCCGTACAGACCGCCGTAAATCTTCACCGTGTAGGTGCCGGGTACGGTTGCATCCGTTGCATAGAAGCTGGTATAGTAGGTGCCGGTAGCAGAGTCACGATTCAAGTTCATACCAATACTTCCCGAAGTCCCTTCAGGTGCGATAATTTCCGTTTGGGTTGTATACCAATTGCTGCCGAATTTTTTAGGCAGAGAAATGGTCACGTTGCCGGTTTTATATGCAGACATTCTGTTTAAGGTAATCACTTCCTGAGAAACTTTGAATGCCGGTGTCTTACTCTTAATTACTTTTACCTCAAAGGATGCCGTTTTCTTAATTCCGATCACGGAAACGATAACCTTATAGGTTTTTCCCGGCTTCATACTTGAGGTGCCGGAAACTCTGATTGTCTTCTTATCTAAATCCCAACTAAGTCCCAAATGGGAACTGTAATCGGTACCTTTCTTATCGCCTACCATGGTAACCTTGTAGCTGATATCACTACTGCCAAATACATAACCGTTGGCACTGCTTGTAAGCTTCACGTTCTGTATCGAGTAAGAACCAAGCGCCGGATCCAGTGTCACGGATTTTTTGTTTACTTTCAGAGTCGGGGATGCCTGCGCCTTTAAGTTAAAGCTTACCTTTACAGGCTTTTTACCATTTACAATGTGCGCATAAAGCACTACTTTTCCGCTTTGCGCCTGCTGAACAAATTCAAACTCCCGCTCTCCTAAAGAATGCCAGAAATAGAACTCATCCCCGGGTTCAAAAATACTCGGGTCTACATACTCCTTACGTTTTTTCGCACTTAACTTGCTATATTCCAAATAACTCATAAGCTTTAAGGACTCTACCCCGATATCTGCGTATTTCACCTTGGAATCTGCTGAAACAAGGGTATTTTCAAACATAGGATTTTCTGCCATATCGGAAAGTACTGTAACGGTAGATTTCTTAAATTTCAGTTTCGGTGCGGCATAAGCTACATTCACCTTCACCTTGGTCTGGATGGGCATACGATAGCCCTCCGGCCAAATCTTCAGATAGAGGTACCCTGTTGTCTTATTGGCAGGCACGGTATTTCCGTTAAACTCTACGCACTTATAGGTTTCATTATAAGAAAGCCAATCAGGGCATGCCACCACGGAGCCCTTGGTCTTGGCGGTATCTATCTGTACCTTGGCTATCTTTTCACCTTTTACGGTTACCTTCAGATTCTTATCCTGCTTGATATAAAAACTGTTAAAGGAAAGGGCGCTCACCTTGGTTTCAGGTTTTTTCGCCGTTAAGGTAATGGTTAATTTTTCATTACTGATTCTGCTGGCCGTACCATTGTAATTAACCACAATCTTAGAAGAAAAGGTTCCGGTACGTCCGCTTTCTTTTACCCATTTCGCAAAATCAATGGTTCCGTCATCGGCAGGCACCTTAGGTACTACCCTGATGGCTCTGTCATTGACTACTTCAATGGCAAACTTCTCATTTAAAGCCGCGTCGGTAAATGCAGCACTTTCAATTTCATGACCGCATTCCATCTGATAAACGGGAATGGTCAGGGCAGAATCATCATAAAGATTTAAGCTACCCTTCTTCACGCCTAAGTTTAACGCCGGTGCTTCATCCACACTGCTGACATCCACTCTGACAGAAGTATACACATACTGCATTCCGGTGCCGTCGTCATAATCCTGACCGCGCACGGTCACATAGGTAGTTCCTTCCCCTTGCTCATGTGCCGTGATTTGCAGGCTTCTGTTTCCTTCAGAATCCGTCTGTACGGAGGTTCCTCCTTCAGATACTACCTTGGTATCAAAACCGGATTCTAATTTTACGATACTGCCTGCAAAGCCGTTATAAATAATCGGTACATCAATGGATTCACCGGGCTTTAATACCACATGGGAAGAAGCCGTGCTAATGGTAATGGGCTCTCTCTTTTTCAAAGTATAGCTTGCAGACTGCTCATCCAATGACTGATTGCTGTTACATAAATAAAAATAGTGGGCTTTCACTGTATAAACTTTGGAATCATCCAGGCCATTAAAAATCACTCTGTGATATCCGTCCGCATCCGGTGCCATAGAGCTACCAACCAGATCAGAATCTACTTTCTGACCGGCACTGTCATATACTGCGATTTCTATCACTTCATAGTCACCGGATGTACCGCCTGCTTTTACACTTGCCTCTATACTGCTCTTTGCATGTGTCCACCTGGCCGTTAAATCCTCCGGCGGATACGCCATAGTATTATAAGAGCTTGTATAAACATCAGTATTCCCATCCAACGTAAATGTTGCCGGATATCCGTCCTTTTTCAAATCCGGCTTTACGGATATACCATAACTGATCGGATACTCAAACGGAGAAAGATAAGAGGTAATAGTCACCTCCGTACCTGCAGGAAGTTTGATGGAATCCCATGGATTATTTTCATCCACCATAAAGATCCTGGTCTGACCTTCCTCATCCTGCCAGGTCGCTTTCAGATAACTTTCCTCGCTATAGATAAGCGTATCCAAATACAGTTCATACATCATCTGCTCAATGGTATGTAAAACCGTATAAACATACGTTTTTCCGCCGTAGCTTACTTCGATTTCAATGGTATTTTCACCGGGTACAACCGGAATGATTGCACTTTTTCCGGTGGTCATAAAATTAAGGTCATCTGTATCATTGCGGAAGGTTACCTTGGCATCCTCACTTACCGTAGTTACTACATAGCTTACTGTCCCATCTTTTGTTGCATCGGATGTAACTTTGAATTGTTTTCCTTCCTGTGAAAAAGGACTTCCTCCCACTGTTTGGGTGCCGCCGGTACCGCCCTCATACCAGATGCCCGATAAGTACATAGGATTTCCAACCACGGGACCTACTGCATTACTTGTAACTTCACCTGTATAATTTCCGATACCATTTATCAGCACACGCAAATAATAGCCGTGATATTTGGTGTCTACGGTATAAGTTGCAGCTCTCGCTCCGTAGATATTACTCCAAGGACCGCTTGCACTCTTTGCATACTGCCACTGATAGGAAACCGTCGCATCTGCAGGTGATACTTCCCCTGCGGTCAGTACTTTGCCGTATTTGGGTGTGCCTGTAATTTCTTTACTTGCTGTAATGGTCTTACTGTCAATCGTTTCCGTACCGATCACAAGTTCAAAAACGGTGGTATTTCCTGTTTTATATTTATAATAATAACTGTTGGAAACCACCAGCCACGTAAAGGTATCAGGAACCAAATGCTTCACGCCTGTTCCCAATTTCACAGGGCTTGACGCCTGGGAATAGATGGACACGACATAGGAATAAGCATCCTTGGCCTTTACCCACAAGGTACCGTCAATGGTAAGTACTCTGGATTTGTTAACCCCCGTACCGGAGATGGCGTCCATATCCAGATACTTTTCAATAATCACAACAGCATCCTTGCCGATACTCATATTTCCGTTACAAAGTAAATAAGAACCGCATACCAGCTTACAGCCCTCTCCTACGGTAAGGTCAGCCAAAACCTCCATATCATCGGCCGATTCAAAGCAGGCACCGTTTTGAAGAATCAAAGGCCCCTCCATGTCATTGTCCTTTTGGGTCTTAATGGTTGCACCGTCTACCACGCTGATACCATGGTCAGGGTCAAGTTCATTCAAATACAGGGTGACACCGCCTGTATAATGCACTTCTGAAGCATCCTCTAAGTACAGGTAATCAATTTCATTTGTGTATAAACAACCGGTTCCGCTAAAGGTGGTAACATTTCCAACCTTACCGGATTTGGTAATACCGATACGTCCGTCATTATCCTCAATATAGTTGGTTCCGTTAATTACCACGTTATAACCGCTTTTAATCTGGATATTGGTGAAATTATCCGCAAAGGGGATCATCATATCCATATTCTCAAAGGTCAGGGTATGAGTCGTGGTATCATACTTCCAGCCCTCTGTAGCCAGTTTATCCTGAGAAGATAAAAAAGAAGGCTGCTCCGTACAAATCTTCAAGCCCTTATGATCACTTACTACCACTGCTGCAAGGTTACTGTTATAGGTTTCCGTTTTGGTTGATACCTTACAATAATAGTAAGTAATTCCGCGGTTCTCGGCCTTTACGGTAAGCTTCTTTCCCGTAGCATCTTTCACCTTCTTGGCTCCATTATCAGGGTCATCAAGATCCTCTGTTGTATACCACTGATAGGACATGGTTTCCCCGCCCGCAGCTTTCACTGCAAGAGAAAGGTCCACGGATTCACCTACATACAGCTTGTTAATCTTCTCCGGCTGCTCGCTAATGTAAATTCCGCTAGGGGCAAAGCTCATCTCATAAAGACCGGTTTCTTCATTCCGTACGGGTTTGTAATAGTTTGCATCCGCCTCTCCCCCGGTAAAGGTACAGCTCTCATGCGAAATATATGTTTTTGAAAGTGATCTCTGCGTTACGCTGCCTACTTTGATATTTGAGCAGACGAACTTTACTTTACCGCCCATATAGGCAAATACCACGCTGGAATCAGTCGCATTATTAATAAAATGCACATTCGTCTCTTGGAAAACAATATTTCCTTTCAAATAAACTGCATTATAATTTTTATTGACAATTGTCAGCTTACCGCTTCCTTTAACTGTTAAATCGCCTTCGGCTTTGATATTGTATTTGCTGTACTTCTTCGTGTTATCAATGCTGTTTTCGCTTCCCTTGGCAAGCTCGATAACCGCACCGTCAGGGAGGGTTAATTGTCCCTGCAGCTGAAAGCCGTTCATGGTAAACGTCTTGGTATCCTTCACCCAGGTATAACCTTCCCCGCTTGTATCCGCGGTATCTGCTGAAATGGTAATATCTTCTGTAATAAGCGTCACTAATTCTGTATCAACTACAGGTTCTTCTTCAAGTTCCTCTTCCGCCTCATCCATGGTTTCTTCTAAAGATTCCTCCGCTTCGGGACTTTCGGAAGGTTCTTCAGAAGGCTCTGCTGACACTTCAGGAATTTCGGAAGGCTCTGCTGACGCTTCGGGACTTACGGATGGCTCTGCTGACGCTTCGGGAGCTACGCTTTCTGTCGGTTCCGCACTCTCGTCCGGTTCTGCGGAAGGGCTCTCATCGGGAGTTGCACTTTCTTCCGGCATCGCTTCGGGAGTCTCACTTTCTTCCGGATTTTCGGACGGAGTTTCCACGGGTGCCATGGTTTCTTCCGGTGCGTCTGTTTCTTCCGGCATCTCACTTTCGTCCGGTATCTCTCCGGGAGTTACACTCTCGTCCTGGTTTTCG
The DNA here is from genome assembly GCA_017561085.1 of Lachnospiraceae bacterium. Lineage (GTDB taxonomy): Bacteria > Bacillota > Clostridia > Lachnospirales > Lachnospiraceae > Suilimivivens. The sequence goes on along the minus strand of JAFZDQ010000050.1, from coordinate 24,834 downwards.
GACAAAGTTTCCCCCAGGACCATGATTTCTTCCGGTGCACTTACCTGCGCTGCGTTCACCTGCATGACAGGGCTAAATGCCAGTACTGCTACCAGTAAAAAGGCTATTCCTCTTTTGTACATTTTTTTAACCTCTCTTTACGTTTATCTGAATATTTTCCAAATAGTATTCTGCTAAAAAATATTTTATTTACCGCAATTTTACATTGTGCTTTTTATTATAAACAGAATCTCTTTTTTGTGCAATGTGACTATAGTACGATTTTGTCAATCGATTAACCTCTTTTAAAATTTGATTTTATAGCACCTTCCAATACCCAGCTCGATTTGACCCGATTCTCTCAATATATCCATTTTCTTTCAAGAATGAAATATTGTTTTCAACTGCAGTCTCACTTATCCCCAATGCTCTGTGTAGTTCGACTGTAGTAATATTAGGATTGTCTCGCATTTCGGCAACAATTGTCTGTCTCCTAACATTTAACGGTCTCTTATCCCCAACCTTTTCCCCAACTTTTTCCCCAATCGTCTTTACACGTTGAAAAGGTATTGTTACCACTATCGAATTCTCTCTAAAAGCAAACGCATCTTTTCCGTACATCTCAATAATCTTAGGCACACCTCTTCCGGATTTTTCACTTATGTGTAGCTGTAAAAATATCTCAGATAGTTTTTCATTTACAGGAATGGATTCTCCCAAGAAAAATCCTTCCATTGTCTGGGCCGGTGCCAATGTTCCTCTGGACAATATTTCTATTCTATCAGAGAATACAGATATCATAGGTTCATTTCCAGTTATCCATTTATTATGAAGCACGGCATTTACAATAGCTTCACGAAATGCTTTATTATCGAACAACGGAACTTCTTTTCTCTCCACAACTCTATCATTTTCATCTGCCTGAATAATGTTTAACACATCTCCATAACGCAGTAGTTCATCCAAACTATATAACAAACAATTATTTCCAAACTCCCGAACAGAAAACAGATTCGCCCCTTTTGTTTCCCCATCAAATATAGATACTCTTAAAGGAATATGAGAATCATCTGAAAGTAATTGTGCTAAAATATTAAATTCACCTTCGTCAGTCCTAAGTCCAAGATTCTTTATAAATGTTTGTTGACTTAAAACAATTCCTTTCGAACCATAGTACCCAAACAGTTTTTGAAATGTAAGGTCTTGATATTTTGACGGTGTTGTCTCTATTGTTTCTATCCTTCCATCCAGTCTCTTAAATAACTCTATTTCACGTTTTGGATAATCCTTGATACTACACTTGGATGACCCAATTCTTATATATCTTTTTTCTTTAAAAGCGGTAGGTATTTCTGTTGCAGCAGGAATAATTAATGCGACTACTCTTTTCCCCTCAATTTCAGTTTCTTCAAAACTAAAATTGATACTTGGTGACAAATTTCTAGCTAAATAATTTTGAAAGGGTTCTTGATTATAGCTACTATATTGATTAAAAGTAGTTCCTACTATTTCATGTGTCTCATCGTTAACTCCCCATATAAAAAATGCGTATTTTTTATAATGGAACGCCGCCGCATTTGAAAGAGCAGAAACATATTCTCCCAAGGTTTCCGGTTGATACCAATTTTCTTTAAATTCAAACCATTCCTGTTCATCGCTAAATGAGCACAACTCTAATACTATCTGATTAACATCCATAAATTTGAACCTCCCGCATGTATTATTTCCAACTTCTCATAGTATATCACACTTTTCACAAGTTGGGGGAAAAGTTGGGGAAAAAGTTGGGGAGAAAGTTAAAAAAAGATTGCACAGTTTTAGTCACTGTGCAATCTTCTTCGACTAGTAATCAATTACTTAATATTCACTTTCAAACTCAGTGTCGCATTGGGCTTCTTCCACTTGGGATTGTTGCCCTCTAAGTATACCCGCAGCTTCACCGTGCCGCTCTTTACATTGGCGGCTTTCAGATTCTTCCAACGCACCTCATAGGCCGCACTTCTGTCTGTTTGGTAGGAAGGCACTACTTCAATTGCCTTGGAAACAGGTACATTCTTATCATTTACCACTTCCACATAAGCAATATCCATCATATCTGCATAATCGCTTTTTTTATTGTTGATGGTGATAAAGGCTCTTCCCTTTTCATCTGCTTTTACTAAGGTGATTGTATTTTGAGCCAGTGCATACTTGGCAGCGCCGTTTTTCACGGTTAGCTTCACGTCGGGAAGTTTTACTGTTTTTTCACTATCCATAAATACCAGTTTCGCCTTTACAGTGTAAGTATAATGGGCTGCAATCTGCTGATTCTTCCATGCATCAGAGGTTCTGTCAACACGAAGCTTCACACCACTGTTATAATCCGTATTTTTAAACCAACTTCCTGCCTTTTGCGAGCCGGCATAAGAGCCCTTTGCCACCAGTCCCTTGTTATCAAGGGCGCCGCCTGCTGTGGTCACTGCCTTCTTACCGTTCTTGGCATAAACCTCCCACTCATATCTAACACCCGTACTGCCGCTGTTCCAATTGGTAAAGGTATAAACTACCTGCGCCGCATCGGCTGTTTCACGGGTAAGGTCAATGCTACCTATCACCTTGGCTTTGGCTGAAATAGCTGCATTTTTCTTGGGAATCTTTACCGTGATGATAGCGGACTTCTGCACATTATTTTCATAGCAAAGCGCCAGTTTCACCTTGTAGGTGGCACCGTATACGGTATTTTCATTGGTCTTTATGGTTAACGCACCGGCGGATAACGTGTAATCCAGCTTAGCGGATGCATCTTTTCCGTTTGCGTCCGTGACGGAAGCCACTTCCCAAGGCTGTTCTTCACCGTTTACCACGCGGTATTCGTAATCTGCAGAGCAGCTAAGCGGAATCCTGACTGCATCAAGCGACTGTAAATCCTTGTTCAGGGTTACTGTGGCAGGCGTCTTAGGTACAGGCGCAGAATCTGTCACTTTCACCTTAACGGTTACGGGCTTTAAGAAGACCACATTATTGTTATTAGTCGCCCCGTACAAATAGCCTTCAAATGTCACCTTGTAAGTTCCCGTGGGCGCACTGTCGGGTGCGCTGATGGTATATTTATATCCATGCTTCTTGTTGTCCCAGCCTTCAGATTCTATGGCAAGATATGTGTGTCCTGAAGTACCGTCCGGATTTGAAATCTTAATATACTGCTTGTATCTATCGTCATTCGGATAATGATCCGGTTTATAGCCGTTTTTAAATTTCTCCGGCACAAAAATAGTCACCTGCTGCTTGGCCTTCGCATCATCCATCAGTCTGCTGATGCTGATTTCAGACTTGGTTGCACTTAAGGCCGGGGTCTTCGAGCGGATCATCTTAATCGTAATTACCGCCGGTTTTTCCACACCCTTAAGGTAAGCATACAGCTTATAAGTTCCTGTTCCAACAGGCTCCTTATGCAGGATATGTAATGCCTTCTCTCCGGCATCCCACCTGACATCAAAATACGGGCTATAATCCGTTCCTGTCTTATCACCGTCTTTCAAAATCTTCGTGGTCAGGTTAGCATATGTAATTTTATAATTATCAATATTGGTTTTTAACTTCACATATTGTTCGTCATAGTAAGATCCGTAACCGCCACAGATGCTGTCCATGGTAATCGTATTTTTCGCTGCAGTAAGCGTAGGCTTTACAAATTTCAGGTTAAAGGTAACCTTAACCGGCTCTTTTCCCTGACTTATGTTCACATACAAAGCTACTTTTCCGTTTTTCTGCGCGGCAGTACCCTCATAATCCAAGGTTACTACGCCGGTCGCCGCGTCAAATTCATCCACTTGGAAATAATCAAGTGGTAAATAGCTTCTGCGTTCCTTCAGACTTAAAGCTATCAGTTCCGATTCATTCATCAAACGCACGGACTGTACACCCAAATCCGCGTATTTTGCATTTTTATCTGCAGGTAAAATAGTTACGTTTACCGGCGCTTCCATCTGCTTCATGACGGTAATGGTGGTATCCTTTAATTTCAGTTTCGGTTTCTGATAAGACACCTTCACTGTCGCCTTGGTCTGCAAAGGTATCCGGTAACCTTCCGGCCAAACCTTCAGATAAATGCTTGTATTTGCACTCTTTGCAGGTACTGTATTTCCGTTAAACCGCACACTGCAATCCGCTTCTTTCAGGGAAAGGTACGCGGGAATCGCCATCTTCGTTCCGGTATTCTTTGCCGTATCCACCTGCACTTTTGCCACCTTTTCGCCCTTTACGGTCACCTTCAGGTTCTTCACCTGGTTCGTATAAAAACTGTTAAAGGAAAGGGCAGATACACTTACCTCCGGCTTCTTGGCAGTGAGAGTGATTTTCAACTTCTCACTACTTTCTTTGGAGGCTGCGCCTTTATAATTTACCTTGATTTTGGAAGAAAAGGTTCCGGTGCGGCCGCTTTCTGCAAGCCACTTGGAATAATCAATCACGCCGTCATCTACAGGTACCTTGGGCACAATCTTTAAGGTTCTGTCATTTACTACGGTAATGGCAAGTTTTTCATTTAATGCCGCATCGCTAAAGACAGCGCCTATGATGGGATATCCGCAGTCCATCTGATAAACAGGAATGGTAAGGGCAGAATCGTCATAGTAATTCAAGGTTCCTGTCTTGGTTCCCAGTTTCAGGGATTCCGCATCTTCTACGCTGCTGACATCCACACGCAGGGTGGTAAATGCATATCCTACCTCCTCTGAACCATTCACATCTTTATAATCCTCGCCGCGGATGGTCAGGTAGGTGGTACCTGCGCCTTTGGCTTTAATCTGCAATTCCCCGGTGCCGTCAGCGGCTGTAACAATTTTGGTTCCGGAGGCATCTACCACTGCGGTATCAAAATTATTTTCCAGGGTCAGCTTTCCGTCGCTTCTGCCCTCGTAAATAATCTTCACTTTTCCGGTGGTATTCGGCTTTAATACCACATAGTCCTTCTCTACAGAAAGACGCACCGGTTTTCTGGGCTTCAGGGTATAGGTTGCCTCTGTACCTTCCACAATATCACCCAGATAATTGGAATTAATCACTTCAATCTGATAGGATTTCTTACTGTCAAGTCCGGTAACCGTGGTAGTAAAATATCCGTCCGTAACGGTAGTATTGTAGCTTCCGCCCAGATACTTGGTGGAAACCACTACTCCGTTTTCATCCTTTACGGTCAGCGTGTTCTTTAAGTACTTTCCGGGATTACTATCCGGGTCTGTAACCGCTTTTACCTTAATCTCTGCCGCATCCTCCTGCAATAACCAGTTTGCGGTCAGCCCCTCAGGGGGATAAGCCTTCACACAGTCATAATCAAATTCTATATAGATATCCTCTTTCATGATAAAGGTTGCGGGGTATCCCGGCTCATTTTTCGCAGGTTTCGCACCCAATCCGATATACCGATAGGTATAAGTTCCTGCAGCAGGCTCTGAGGTAATGGTTACTTCCGTTCCTGCCTTGATGCTGGATTTATGTCTGTAACCGTCCTCCTCCTCCACGGTTATGGATTTTACTTCACCGTCCTCTACCCAGGAAGCAGTCACAGGACCGGGATAATTGGGCGCATAGTCGGTATCCAGTTCCAGGGTGTAGTACACATCCTTTATGGTATGGTACACCAGGTATTCCATTGTATTGGTACCATTCTTTACTGTAATTACAATCTCATTCTTGCCAAGGGTAACGGGCACTTCTGCCACCTTGCCTACCTTAGAAAAACCGGTGGTATTGTTCTTAATGGTCACCGTAGCTTTACTGTTTACGGGCATTGCGTGATAAGTAACGGTTCCTTCCGGGCTCATTCCGGAAATCGGGCCGCCATAACTGTAATAGGTATTATCACCGTCAAAGGGCGTATCGCCAACCACAAAACCTTCACTGCCGGCAGTTCCCCAGACACCGTACAAAGCAGCCTGATTTCCCACTACGGGACCTACCGGATTACTGATAATTTCACCCTTGTATTCTCCAAGACCTCTGATTACGGCACGCACATAATAGCCGTGGAGTTTGGTTTCCACCTGATAGGTAGGAGACTTGGCTCCAAAGATATCCGTCCAGGGACCTGCAGGCGTTTCGGCATACTGCCATCTATAGGATACCGGCGCATTCTTCTGGTCTATGGTACCGATTTTTAAAGTATTACCGTACTTGGGTGTTCCCGTAATTTCCTTACTTCCGGTAATTTTTTTGCTTGTTACCGCTTCCTTTCCGATGGTCAGTCCGTTCATCAGGAAGGAATCCTGATACCGGAATGCATAATAAGGACTGCTCTCTGACTTCTTCGTCCAAACAGCGCCCTCCGGTGAAATCACGCGGACACCTTCCCCAAGAACCAGGGTCTGTTCTGTATAGGAACGTAAATCAATGGGGGTATATGCGGTTTTCTGGGGTTTAATCTGAAGGGTACCGTTTACGGTAAGCGGGGTATTTGTGGCGTCCCTACCTGCCCACACAGTCAAATATTCTTCGATAATCAGCTTACAATCTTCCCCTACAAACACATTATCAAAACAGGTCAGATACTTGCCGCAGAACATCTTACTGCCGCTCTCAAGTTGAATTCCCCGATTTACCTGGAACGCACTGTCCACCTCTAAATAACTGCCGTTTTTCAGGGTCAGTCTGCCATAACTCATGGTATCAGTCTCTCCGGCATAACAGGTTGCATTATCCATTACAATATTGCCGTAGGAATCGCCAAACATATTCAAATACATTTTGATTCCGCCGCTTAAGGTAAGCACGCCATCTTCTGTAATAACGTATTCAATTTTATCCAGTGTGATACTGCCGGGACCGGTAATTACCACATCGGTTTCCCCTTCATCCCCTTCATAAACAAGGGTAATCTTTGAGGTGGAATTTAAATAATTGGTCCCTTCTACCACCAAGGTATCACCGCCATCCAAACGGATATTTTTGTAATTTCCGAAAGGAACCAAAAGGTCCATATCTTTGATGGTAAGGGTCTTTGTCTCCTTGTCCCATTTATAGCCTTCCTCTTCCAGCTTATCTACGGATTCCATCTGATCGGTTTCAATACCGGAAGTACAAATTTTGAAACCCTTGTTTGCCGCTACAACAGCCGCACAGTCAGAAATAGTTTTTTTCTTACCTGCGGTAATTTCACAATAATAATACTCGATACCACGGCTTTTCGCTTTCACCGTCAGTTTCTTGCCTATGGCATCCGCTATCTTCGTAGCACCCATAGTGGGATTTCTATAATTCTCAGTACGGTACCACTGGTATTTCACACTTGAGCCGGTGGTATTTTTTACAGCTAAAGATAAGGTAGCAGACTGTCCCACCGTTAATTCCGTAATCCTTTGGGGCTGCTTAGTTACATAAGCTGCATCTCTTTTTAATTTCCACTCATAGAGTCCCGTTTCTTCATTCAAAACAGCCAAATAGCGGTCATAGAAGCCCGGGGCGGTTATGGTCGTGCCGGTGGTTATGGTACTTCCCTTTATGGTAATATATTCCTCACTAAGTTCCGCCCATTCATCTGTTTCCACTGTGATATTGGACGCAAAAACCTTCACTCCCTGATGTCTGTAGGGGAAGGGCTTTTTCGTACTTCCTTCCGGATGGATAAAATGCAGATTGGTCTCAGAAAAGGTAACATATCCCAACGAAGCGCATTCTATCGCCTTCGCATTTTCATAGGTCATAGTCAATTTACCGTCACCGGTAATGATTAGGTCTCCGTGTCCGTAAATTCCGTAATAGTTGTATCCAAAGTTATCAATGGTATTTTCACTGCCCTTTGCAAGCATAACAGTTGCTCCGGCAGGTAAGAACAATTTACTCCTGGATGCATGATAACCGTTCATGGTAAAGGTTTTGGTGGCTGCTTCCCACGTCCAACCTTCGCCACTTTTATCTGTGGTCTGCTCCGACAAATCAATGTTTCCGGTAATTCCTTTTTCTAAATCGATTTCCGTATTTATGTCCGTGCCTGCTTCGTCGTCTGTCTCCGGAGATGCTTCGGGCGTTTCGGATGCTTCAGGTGAAACAGCTTCTTCCGGTGCGGGGCTTTCGGATACTTCAGGGCTTTCCTCCGGCTCCGGACTTTCGGACGCTTCAGGGCTTTCCTCCGGCTCCGGATTTTCGGATGCTTCGGGAGAAGCAGATTCTTCCGGAGTTGCGGAAGGTGTTTCTTCCGGGTTTTCAGACGGCACTTCTTCCGGAACTTCAGAGGCCTCAGGTGTTGCAGATTCTTCCGGTGCTTTGGAAGGAGTTTCCTCAGGTGCTGCGGACGGCGTTACTTCCGGCTCTGCAGACGGTGTCTCTGTCTCTTCTGCAGGAGATTCTGCAGAGGGTGTTTCTCTTTCTTCCTCGGGTTCTTCCGAAGTCACTTCCGGTTCTGTTTCCTCAGCAGATACTTCTGCCATCACAGTTCCTGCCTGCACCGGCATCTGCGCATTTACCTGCATCACAGGTGAAAATGCCAGAACTGCTGCTAATAAAAATGCCAAACTTCTTTTGTACATCTTCCATCCTCTTTTCTGTTATTTATACGATATATACGACAAAATGTGCATATTACTCCAATTTACCATTTTTATTATAATCTGTTTTTCTGCTCCCGCGCAATATGACTATAGTACGATACGGACTTTCCTGTAACGCAAAAAAAGAACTCTGCAATCCGCAGAGTTCTCTCTTTTTACTTTTTTCACGTTCAGTCATTTCACATTTTGTTATTTCACATTTACGGTCAGATTCAGCGTGGTGTTGGGCTTTTTCCACTTGGGATTGTTGCCGTCTAAGTACACGTTCAGTTTCACCTTTCCGCTCTTTACGTTGGACGCGGTATTATCTTTCCAACGCACCTCACAGATGTATTTATTATTAATGTTATAAATAGGCTTTACTTCAATCTTCTTTGAAATAGGAACCTCTTTATCAGATACCACTTCAACTGCCGCAATTTTCTCAATGAATTGATAATCACTGTTCTTCATATCAAGGATGATAAATGCTCTTCCCTTTTCATCGGGCTTTACCAAAGTAACGGACTTTTTGTCCTGTCCGAATTTCACAGACCCGTTTTTCACTTTCAGGGTAACATCCGGAATATTATCCACTGTTTTCTCAAGTTCTTTAAACTTAAGCTTGGTTTTTACGGTGTAAGTATAATGAGCCGCAATTTGGTCATTGTGCCATGCAGCGCTGTTGTAATTCAGCAACAGTCCTACTCCGTCTTTCTCCCAATTATAAAACCAGTTTGTGGCGTTTGCTTCTCTGCTTAAGGAGGTACCGCTTGCAACCAGTCCCTTGTCATTTAAGGCACCGTCCCCCGTGGTAAGAAGCTTCTTGCCGTTCTTTGCATAAACCTCCCACTCATAGTAAGCGCTGTCTGCACTTGCGCCGTACACACCGGGATTCCAGTTGGTGAAGGTATACTGTATCTTAGCGATGCTCTTTTCCTTGTTTAAAGGTCTGGCAAGGTCAATGCTGCCCTGCACCTTGGCGGTAGCTGATACAGCTGCATTCTTTTTGGGAACCTTTACGGTTATGGTGGTGTATTTGGTTATGTCATTGATGTAACAAAGTCCCACTTTCACCTTGTAGGTTGCCCCGTACCTGGTATTTTCATTGGCAGAAATCTTGAAGTAATTATCACCGGTAATGGTACAATCCAGCTCGTCTTTTGCGTCTTTTCCGTCTGCATCTGTGACTGCACCGATTTTCCAAGCCTCTGCTCCCACTGCTATTGTCTCATATTCATAAGCTACGGACGGGAGTTTTACGGAAATCTTGTCATACACCTGCAAATCCTTATTCAGGGTATATTCCGTAGATGTAAACTTCGGTGCCGGCGCCTTCTCTGTCACATTCACCTTTACGGTAACTCTTTTAGACCAGGTAGTGGTTCCGTCAGCTCCGGAAACCACAGCTCTGAAGCTTACCTTATAGGTTCCCACAGCGGCCTCCTCCAAGGCTTCTATGGTAAGCCTTGCTGCCTTCTTCTGGTAATCCCAGCCGGGACTGGTAAGGGAAATGCCGGCATAGTTCTTTACATCACTGTAGCTTGCCGGATTACAGGTATGTTTACTTCCGTCCGGTGCGGTAATAATAGCCTCTCCGATACCATAGCTGTTCCAGTACTTCTCCGGCAGGGCAAGCGTAACTTTCTCATTTCTGAGGGAACTCTTTTGTGCCCTGCTGAAGTTTAATTCCGTTTTATCCGCTTTTAGCTTCAATGTAGGCTTTTCACTAATTACCTTAACGGTAATCACAGCAGGCTTCTTAATGCGCTCACAATAGATTGACAGCTTATAGGTTCCCGTAGGAAGACTATTACTGTTTCGGGAAATCTGCGCTTTTTCATCAGTATAGTTCCAGGAAATGCTAAAACTGAAACCATAATCCTTCTTGGTGGCATCTCCCACCTTATATGCCTTCAAATAATCGATATTGCCACCGATTTCATAACCCGTTACGTTCGTGGTAAGTCCCACGGTATGTCTGTTCATGTAAGAAGAGGTTCCGAAGGCATTATTTATGGTGATAGTTTTTTTATCTGCAATTACTTTAGAATTTTTCAGGGTCTTTACGTTCATGGTAACCTTGATGGGCTCTTTGCCCTTGTTTACATAAACATAGAAGATGGCTTTACCGGATACCGGCTGGTCGTATTCATTATAGGCAAAACGCACTTCCCCGTCGCCTGCATCAAATTCATAAACCTCAAAAAAGCTTGTACTGATATGACTTTGTTTCTGTTTCAGACCAAGCTGCAGCAATTCCAGGGAAGTAATCTGGCGTATGGATACCACGTCAAGGTCTTTATATTTTAACTTTTTATCCGTGGGCACCAGATTCAAATACAAAAACATGTATTCCGTGGGCTTCTCTGCCGGGATGGATACCGTGGACCTGTCAAACTTAATCTTGGGCTTTTGGTAGGTAATCTTTACAGGCACCTTTTTTTGCAGGGGAATCCGGTAGCCCTCCGGCCAAATCTTTACATAAATTCCCGTAGTCAGACTGTTTGCGGGAAGATTGTTTCCGTCCATCTTTACGCTCTTATCCGCGCTGTTGAAGGTAAGATAGTCAGGAATCGCCACCTTACTTCCGGTATTTTGGGCGGTATCCAACTCTACCTTGGCAACTTTTTTGCCTGTTACGGTAATGTTCAGATTCTTGGTCTGTTCGGTATAAAAGCTGCTGAAGGAAAGGGCTGACACTTTCATCTCCGGCTTTTCGGCTTTCAGGGTGATTTTCAGTTTTTCACTGCTTTCCCTGGAAGCTGCACCATTGTAAATCACTTTGATTTTGGAGGAAAAGGTTCCTGTCCGTCCTTTTTCAGAAAGCCACTTGGCGTAATCAATTACACCGTCATCCTCCGGCACCTTGGGGGTAACCTTCAGGGTTCTGTCATCCTCTACCAAAATGGCAAACTTTTCGTTTAATGCATCATCCACGAAAACAGCACCTTCGATTTCATGCCCGCATTCCATCTCATAAACAGGAATGGTAAGGGCAGAATCATCATAGTAGTTTAAGGTTCCGCTCTTTTTACCCAGGCGGATGGCAGGTGTTTCATCTGCAGCAATAACATCCACACGGACATTGGCAAAGACGTACTGCATTTTCCCGCCCTTACTGTAATTATCACCACGGAGGGTAACATAGGTGGTTCCTTCCCCACTTGCAGTAATATTCAAATTATTTTCACCGGGAATCAGCATAATATTTCTGATTACGTTTTTATCAAAATTATCAATCAGCATCATCTGTCCGCCTTCATGACCTTCATAAAGAACCGGGACAGAGACGGATTCACCGGGTTTCAGCACTACATGCTCGTTCGTTGCCTTAAGGGTAACCGGTTGTCTCTTTTGCAGACGACAATTAGTGGTCTCATCGGAATTTAAGGCCGGACTGAAGACCATAGCATAGGATGCACTGATTATGTATTCCTGACTATTGTCAAGACCTGTCACTTTCACCCGATAGTAACCTTCCTCATCCACCACCACGTCTGCATCATCCGTTTCTGCATAGGCAATAAAGTTTTTATCTTTATCATAAACCTCAAACTCCATTCCCACATATGTGGTTGGAGACGTATCCGGAACCGGAAGTGCTTTTACTTTAATCTCAGCAGTTCCTTCCTCCATCTGCCAAGAGGCGCTTAAATCCTCCGGCGGATATGCCTTGGTATCGTTTGAAGTAAATTTTACGGTTTTCGCTTCGGTAAGCACAAAGGTTACGGGGTTCCCCGGTTTGGCTTTATCCGGCTTCTCATTCAAGCCCTCATAAACGAAGGCATACTCACCTGTGGGGCAGGTAGACGTAATGGTCACTTCCGTGCCCACCGGAAGGCTTTTCGTTGCTGATTCCAGGGTAGAAACAACGGCCATGCTTTGCGGTCCGTTTTCATCCGTCCAAGTTGCTGTCAGGGATACCCCGTACCCCACAAGGCTTATACGCAACTGGGCCGTCTTTTCCTCCAACTTATGATTTATCTTATAAAGTGTCTTTTTATATCCGCTTACTACTTCAATTTCTATTTTATTCGTACCGCTCACGACGGGAACATCCACATCTTTGCCTTCCTGCGAAAAACCGGTGGTGGTGTTTCGGAAGGTCACCTTCGCCTTTTCATCTATGGGCAGGGCATGATAAGAAAAAGTTCCCTCCGCAGGCACATGGGTGGTGACATCATAGGTCGTATCATCTCCGTCAAAAGCATCATAACCCACCCGATATTTTATTTCGTCTGCTTCTGTCCATAAGCCGTATAATGCTCCCTTATTTCCTACCACAGGTCCTACAGGGTCACTTTGGATCTCTCCGCTGTAGGCACCGATTCCTTTGGTAACGACACGCAAATAACGGCCATGATACTTAGTTGCCACCTGATAAGTTCTTTGTACATCTGAGACAGACATATTGTCCCAGGGACCATTCGGTGTTTCTGCAGACTGCCACTGGTAGGATACTGTCGCATTTTTCTGGTCCAAGGCCGGAGCCGTTAATATACTCTGATACTTGGGTGTTCCCGTAATTTTCTTACTGCCGGTAATCTTTTTACTGGTTTTTGCTGCCTTACCGATAGTAAGACCGTTTAAGTTATAAGAACCATTATATTTATAACCGTAATAGTAGGTTGAATTACTCTTCACCTTATTATCCCACTTAGCACCTTCGGGATATATGACCCTGACTCCGCTTCCCAGCTTCAGGGGATTGGCGGTGGTGGAATAGAAATTTATTGCCTGATAAGCGTAGTCTTGCGGCTTAATATGTAAGGTACCGTTAATGGTAATGGTACGGTCCGGATATCTGCTGGAGGATGTAGAGTTCATCACCAGATTCTGTTCAATAATCATTTCTGCATCTTCTTCAATCAGAAGGTCTCCGAAGCATTCCACATAGCCGCCGCAAACCAGCTTACAGCCTCTGCCGATGGTCATATCATTCCATACACGGAAGGAACTGGCCATTTCCAGATAACTGTTATTTCGCATGGTGAAGGGCATTTCCATAATGTTATAGTCTCTGGCATGAACGTTGGCATTATCCAGTACATAGGAATATGCGCGATTTCCGAACACAGTCATTTCTACCTTAATTCCACCCGTAAAAACAATGCTGTAATTACTGAGTGCATAATAAAAGTCGAAGGAATCAAAGTACAACGTACCGGGACCTGTAAATACACTGGCAGAACCTGATTCTGCCGATGAAAAAATGACAAGCTTACCTGAACAGGAGTCAAGATAGTTGATTCCTTCCACCGCCACAGTAATCCCTGCCGGGATTCGGAAACCGTTCCCTTTTCCGTAAGGAATCTGATAGTCAAAATTCTTCAGGGTAAGGGTCAAATTGTCTTTATCCCACTTCCAGCCTTCTTCTGCCAGTTTATCTACGGATTCCGTAGTCTTTGTAATGTTAAAGTTTTTACTGTAAAGCTTATAGCCCTTCTTGGCGGTTACAACTGCCCCAAGGTTAGAAAGAACTTTGTTCTTACCGTCACTGATTTCACAATAGTAATAAACAATTCCACGGTCTTTGGGTGTTACCTTCAATTTCGCACTTGTGGCATCCTTCACCTTGGTAGCTCCGTTTACCGGATTCTGATAATCAGAAGTCTTGTACCACTGGTATTTCAGTGTTTTCCCTGCTGAAGATTTCGCTGTTACGGATAAATTCGCAGATTTTCCGATGTTTAAATTGGTCATCTCAGCCGGGTGCTTCGTTACATAAACCGGTTCCTTTTTGATTTGAAAATCATAAAGACCTGTCTCGGCATTTAAGTCCGCATAATAGTAATCATTACTGATTCTTCCCTTTACAAGCTGACAGCCCTCCAGGGTCAGGCGGCTTCCCATAATAACGCTCCATCCCTTGGTTTTCATGGTAATATCGGAGCCGATAACCGTCACCCCCACATCATCATAGTTAAATGGAGGTATTTTATTGTTTCCCGTATTTTCAAAGGAAAGATTGGTATCTGTAATTGTAGTTTGTCCTTTTGCATAGAAAGGTTCATACTTATAGTATTTCGCAGTCAGCTTACCGGTTCCTGTTATCGTCAGATTTCCATTTGTATAGAAACTATATCTGTCGGTCTGCGTAGTATCCAAAGTATTCTTGCTTCCTGCAGCCAGCTTAATGGTGGAATCTCCGGGAAGGGTCATTTTCCACTCAGAGTTATATCCGTTTAAAGTAAGGGTCTTGGTGGACGCTTTCCAGGTCCACCCCTTCCCCTTCGCATCACCGGTAAGAAGGGTTAAGTCCACATCTGCCGGAGTCGCCATTTCCAGATCGTATTCGATATTCAAATCTTCTTCGGTCTCTTCCTCCTCGGACGCTTCCTCGGTGTCCTCTTCTACAGCTTCGTCGGATTCATCCGGGCTCATGCTTTCCTCAGGAGACGCACTCTCCTCGGGGGACATGCTTTCTTCAGAGGCCGCTTCAGGTGTAGCACTTTCCGCAGGAGCCTCACTCTCAGTCGGCTCTTCCTCGGGAGTAGCACTCTCCGCAGGTTGTACATCCGTCTCAGGAGTCACCTCCGGAGACGCACTTTCTATAGGCTCTACTGAAGGCGCAGGTTCTACTTCCGGCTTGGCAGAAGGAGTCACCGCCGCTTCGGGGCTGCTTTCAGGTGTTTCCACCGGTGCCAAACCCACTTCAGGCGTTGCACTCTCAACCGGTTCTGCGGAAGGAATTTCTGTTTCAGCAGTTCCCTCAGGTTCTTTTGTTTCTTCCGGTGCGGCTTCATCCGAAGGGTCAGCCGTAGGCATTTCTGTCATTTTCATACTGCTTGTGGTCTCTGCTGCATTTACTGACAAAACCGGCGTAAAGGCCAGTACTGCTGCCAGTAAAAAAGCCAGGGCTCTCTTGTACATCTTTTATCCTCTTTCTCTTCACTTAATTCAAATTTACCTTAATAAAATCTATTCTTCCGTTTACTACTTCACATTTACCTTCAGACTTACTGTAGAGTTTGGCTTCTTCCATGCGTTGTTATTGCCCTTTAAGTAAATATTTAACTTCACGCTTCCGCTTTCCACATTGGCGGACTTTCGGTTTTTCCAGTAAAGGGCGTAGGTCACGCTGTCCTTACTTCTGTAAATGGGCACTAGCTCAACTGCATTAGAAACAGGTACTTTCTTATTTCCTGCCACTTCCACATAGGCAATTTCCCGTACCCCGGCACCGGCTTTATTTTTGTCCTTGATGGTAATCAGGGCTCTGCCTCTGTCATCCAGTTTTCTAAGGGTCACTGCATTCTTCTCCAAAGCATACTTACCTGTTCCGGGCTTAACGGCAAAAGTTACATCTGTCGCATCTATCACCTGCATCTTGGAAGGGAAAATCAGCTGCGCCTTAACAGTGTAAGTATAGTGCGGTCCGATCAGACTGTTTGCAAATGCCGCACTACTGTCGTTGATTGCCAATTTAATCTTATAAGGTGCCGTTGTCTGATAGCCGATATTCTTAAACCAGCTGCCTGCCGTAAGCGAACCGTCTGCGGAGCTTCCCATGGCAACCATACCGTTTACACCGATGGCTCCCTCTTCTGCCGTAAGTGCTTTTTTTCCGTTCTTGGCAAAAACCGCCCACTCTAAGATAGGTGTATTTCCGTTTACGGGATAGGTCGTTTCGTTCCAGTTTTTGTAGGTATAAACAATCTCTGTATAGGTGCTGCCGGGCCTTGCCAGTTGAATGGCACTCTTTGCCTTTCCTGTCACGGAAACAGCGGCCTTCTTGCCTGCAATCTTCACGGTATATGTCACATTCTTCTTGAGATTATAAGCAAACTTACTGGTGCACACCACCTGATAAGTGGCTCCGTATGCACTCTTCTCATTGGTGGCAACGGTCAGCTGATTACCGGATAAAGTAACATCCAGCTTATCCGTTGCATTCTTACCGGCTTCTGTTTTCACTGACTTAAGGCTCCAGCGCTCTGCGGAGGCATACTTATAGTCTCCTACCGGTAGTGTGATAATCGCCTTATCATTTTCTGCTAAATTCTTATTTAAGGTATAAGTAGTCTTAGCGGGTTTTATATTGGGAACCTTGTCCGTCACCTTTACGGTTATGGTAACAGCATCTAACTTCACAGTATCATTGTACACGCCTTCCAGCTTTATCTTGTAGGTTCCTTTTTGCGTGATATCGGTAGTGGCAATCTTCAGTATTTTGGTAGTCGTATCAAATCTCACATTAAGACATCCCGTCTCATCTCCTACGTCCGAAGACCAGATGGTGGCTTTATTCACTTTCCAGTTTGAGGACGGCATCTTCTTAGAAAGGGACATCTGCAGGCTCTTGGCACCGCCGTTGTTGCTTGCGATTCTGTTCAGGGTCACGTTCTTTTTCGCTATTTGCAGTACCGGATTGGCACTCTTCTTCACCTGAATGGTAAAGGTAGCTGCCGTAGCCAGATTCGGATGAGTTACCTTTACCTTGTAGGTTTTACCGGCTACCGTATTTTCGTTTCTTCGGATTGAGATTTCCTGACTGTCACTATTCCAAAACAAAAATGTGAAATGGGAGCTGCAGTCCGTCTTTTTCTTATCCCCTTCCATAGTGATCTGATAGGTAAAGTTTTCCGCAATAGGCTGATAATTGGAGAGATTGGTGCTTACCTTAATCTTCTGCTCATCTGTCCAATAAGCTCCGCCATACATTGCGTCCATTACGAGCTTGGACTTATTTAATTTAACGGCAGAATTTATGCACTTAACGGGGATATCCACCGGCACTTCATCTTTGCCGTTCTTCACCGCTACATAGCATCTTACCGTACCATTTTCTATGGGTGTGCTGTACTTATTGCTGACGGAGATTCTTCCGGTTGTTACACCCACTTCTCCTTGTTTCAGATTCTTGGACAGCTTCAGTCTCTCTCTTTCCGTTTTGCTTAACAGGGCAAAGTCCTTTTCGCTCATTAAACGGATGCCCTCTACTCCCAAATCCTTGTAGGATACCTTGGAATTACCGGAATTCAGACGAAACGTAATGCTGTTTTGAACGCCTCCCTTTACAAAAGTCCCGGAAACTTTATAGGGGTTCTGATCGGGAACAATCTTGGGCATGGTATAGGCCACGGAAACCTTCACCTTGGTCTGCAAGGGCACAAAATATCCTTCCGGCCATACCTGAAGATAAAGGTAGGTCTCTGCCTTTTTACCCGGGAATGCTTTTCCGTCAAAGGCCACGGTTCCCTTTTCATCCGTTAAGGATAACCACACAGGAGAAGCCGGCTTGGCAGCGGTGCTTTTCACCGTATCTACTTCCAGTTTCGCAATCTTTTCCCCTTTGACGGAAACATTCAGTTTCTTCGTCTGGGTGGTATAAAAGCTGCTGAGAGAAAGCTTCGAGGCTTTTATTTCAGGTGCCTTTGCTTTTAAGGTTACGGTAAAGGTTTCTTTACTTTCCCTTGACGATGCGCCGTTGTAGTTTACTTTAATTTTGGACGTAAAGGTACCTGTGGTGCCTTTCTTTTTTATCCACTTGGCATAATCCACGGTTCCGTCATTTTCAGGAACCTTGGGGATAATTTTCAAAGTTCTGTCATTTACCACCTGAATGGTAAATTTCTTATTTAAAGATGCCTTCACAAACTCGGCACTTTCGATTTCATGTCCGCATTCCATCTGGTAAACAGGTACGGTAATTGCTTTGTCATCATAAAGATTAATCGTGCCCTTCTTGGTGCCGAGACGCAGTTTCTCTGCCTCATCCACACTGCTTACCTCTACGCGCACATGGGCATAAACATACTGCTCACCGCCTGCGCCCACGTAGTTATCACCACGCAAGGTTACATAGGTACTGCCTTCTCCTGCGGCGCGGATTTGCAGCGTTTTATTGCCGTTTGCATCCTCCGTGATAAAGGTATTTGCCGCGTCCACAACCTGCGTATCAAAATAATCAACGGAAACCTTACTTCCTGTATAGCCGTTGTAATTTACGGGCACCTGCGCCGTTTCACCGGGTTTTAATACAATATATTCACTTGCGGCAGAAAGGGAAATCTCTCTTCTTTTTTCCAGTGTAAATTTCGCTTTCTGTAAATCCAGGATTTCCTCATCTGCATATTTATTGAAAAGGCCCGTAAAATACGCTTTGATGACATAATTTTTACTGCTGTCCAAAATGCCGGTATCTACCAGATATAAACCGTTTGCATCCACCGCTGTTGAGGCAGGTACGCTAATGGTTGATACCGGATTTTCTGCTTCGTCATAAATTTCCACGGTCACATTATATCTGGTGGAAACACCTTCCACCGGCCGGCCGTCTACTTTGATTCTCATCTTTTCCTGATTAAGCAACCAATCTGCAGTAAGTCCCCGTGGTTGCTTGGCACCAATATGATTGTCACCGCCGAATTCTACCTCCATGGTACGCGTCCACTCGACAGTAAGAGGGGAACCATCCTTGGTGTAATCCGCCACCTCCTCAATCTCTCCGTAGCGGTATGCACACTTTCCGAATTCCGTCTGAGAAGTAAAAGTTACCTTCGTTCCGCGGCTGACAGCATATTTGCTGCTGGTTTGCCCTGCACCTGTGGAAACTGTCCGGCTCACACCCGTTTCATCCACAAAAGAGGCTGTCAGTTTATTAAAGGTATTACCATAAACATTCATAGACAGATAATACTTGGCGGGTTTGATGGTATGTTCCAGTTTATAGGTAACGGTTCTGCCTCCGTAAGTCACTAAAATGCGGACGATATTTTCCCCGTCTGCCATGGGCACGTCAATGACTTCGCCTTCTCCTTCAAAACCCGTGGTATCATTATACAATTTAATTTTTGCGTTTTCATTTACAGGCACCATAATATAACGGTAGGTGCCATCCTCTTTCGCAGTTGTTGTGGGGCCATAGGACAAAGTATGTCCGTCAAATTGTTGAATCAGCACTTCCGATTCCTCTGAGCCCTCGCCGTAAAGCGCTTTCAAGGTCGCCGGGTCACCCACTACAGGTCCCACGGGAGTACTGCCTATGGTTCCCGTATAGTCACCAAAACCTTTCATTACCACGCGCAGATAATAGCCGTGATACTTACTTTCTACAAAATAGGTTTTTGCTTTTGCCTTGCTGATATTATTCCAGGGTCCATCCGGAGTTTCCGCGTACTGCCACTGATAAGAAACCAGAGCCCCTGCGGGACTAATTTCTCCTGCCGTTAACAGGTGTCCGTATTTGGGCGTTCCGGATATGGTCTTTCCGCCGGAAATCTTTTGTGTGGTAAGGGCTCCTTTTCCTATCAGAAGCCCTGTTAATTTAATATCTCCGTCAAATATGGGTCCCACCTCTGCTCCCTTCGGCGTGATAACGGAGACACCCTCCCCCAGCACTACGGGATTTTCTCTTGTGGAATACAATTGGAATAATATTTCAGGAGTAGTTCTTTCCTGAATATGAAGTGTACCGTTAATGACACAGGTACGGTCGTTATAATCACTATTTGCCTGCATGCGAACAACAGATGCCGTAGAAAACAGCGCATCTGTTCCGATTTCCAGATTACCGCCAATGGTAACCTTCCCCTCTGTAATCAATTGACAACCTTCTCCGATGGTAAGGGATTCGCCTATCTCCATTTTACCGGCCGCCTCTATGCGGGAGGCATTTTTCATAATAAGGTCACTATCTACATAAGCTTCACTTGCCGTCTTTAGGGTTGCATTATTCATAAGGAGGGATACATCGCCACCGGCCGCACTGTAAGTATGCACGGATAAAGTCAGTCCGCCCGTTAAGTGGATTTCCGCCCCCTCTGCAACATATTCATAGGTTTGATCTATAGAAAAGGTTCCCGGTCCTGTCAAAGTAGTTATCAGTCCCGACTGATTGGCTTTGGTAAATCTCAATTGATTATCCAGCGCATAGTTGTTTCCTTCAAATTTAAGGGTAGCTCCGCTTGGAACATTCAGATATCTTGTTGTATTAGAGCCAAAATACGGATACAAATAGTCCATATTGGAAAAGGTTGCCGTACGGGTGGTGTGGTCCCATTTAAAGCCGTCGGCAGCGAGTCTGTCTACGGACTCCGTAGCACTAAAGGTAAGGGGCTCCGTACAAATCTTAGCGCCTTTATGACCAATGGCTAATGCACAAGTATCGCTGGCATCATGATAGTTTCCGGCACTGATCTGGCAAAAATAATATTCCACGCCGTACTCTTTTGCTGTAACCGTAAGTGTTTTTCCGGTTGCGCCAGCTACCTTTACTGCTTTTTCCCATGGACGAGTATAGGATAATGCTTTGTACCACTGATACTTTGCTTCCTTGCCGTTTAAGGCATTACCTGTTACCTGCAAAGTAACGGTATCTCCTATGTGAATTTCGCTAATTCTGGGGCTTTTCATGATGACATATGCAGGATTACTTTTCAGGGTTACCTGATATAGTCCGGTTTCCTCATTAAGCTCACCATATATATTTTGAATATCATCAAACTCATATTTGATGCCTTCTTTCCCATAGGTTACTTCACAGCCTTCTACGCTGCCGTAATTCCGATAAAGAAACGTATAACTATCGTCCGCATGCTCGATGGTCATATTAGTTGCGATAATATGGGTACTCTGTGGAAATGCACTGGAGCCCAAAGGATCCTTATTGATGAAATGGATATTGGTTTCCAAAATCGTCAACTGATAGTTGCCTACATCAATTGCCTGTCCTCTGGTATAGTTGATGGTCAGCTTACCGCTTCCTTTGACCGTTAAATTACCCACACAGTAAATGCCATCCTTACGATCATACCACTCGTATTCCGTAACATCGATTTGGTTGTCACTGCCCTTGGCAAAAACCACTGTCGCATCCTTGGGAAGGGATAATTGTCCCTTGGAATAATAGCCGTTCATGGTAAAGGTTTTGGTGGATGCCTTCCAGGTCCAGCCGGTACCGGAGGTATCTGTTGTCACACTTCTTAAATCAATATCTTCCGTAAGATACTTGGCATTGACAAGTTCTGCATCTACCCTCTCTTCTCCCTCTGCCGCAGGTGTTTCACTCGCTTCGGGGGATGCGCTTTCTTCAGGCATTTCCTCCGGTGTAGCACTTTCTTCCGGAGACAAAGATTCTTCAGGAGTTGCTGACTCTTCGGGAGACAAAGTCTCTTCCGGTGTCGCAGACTCTTCCGGAGATAAAGTCTCTTCAGGCGCAGCTGACTCCTCCGGAGACATACTTTCCTCGGGGCTTGCTGATTCTTCCGGAATTTCTTCGGGTACTGCTGTTTCTTCAGGTGCTGTGCTTGCCACCGGTGTTTCTACCGGAGTCTCACCGGGCGTTTCTTCGGGGTTCTGCGTTTCCTCTGGTGCCTGTGTTGCCTCTGGTGTCTGTGCTTCCTCTGGTGTCTGTGTCGTCACGGACTCTTCCCCCTGAATTCCTTCGGGCGTTTCTTCCGCAGATACAGACTCCTCCCGGAATACTTCCGATACCGCTGTCTCTTCCGTCATTTTCATACTGCTTGTGGTCTCTGCTGCATGTACCTGCATAGCGGGGGTTAATCCAAGTACTGCTGCCAATAATAAAGCCAATCCTCTTTTGTACATTTTTACTCCTCTTTTCACAAAATGATTTATCTAAAACTTTTTTGCAATTTCTTCCCAGTGTAAAACGATAAACAGAAATAATTATAACCGCTTTTTTCTATTACCACAATAAAGCAAAAGTACCTGTTTTTGCTTCATGACAACCTCCTATAAAGTAAAAAAGGTTATCACGCCATGTAAAAATATAGCGGATAACCTCTTCTCTCTTTATCTTGCCCCGATAAGGAGCACCTCTTTATTTTCAGTTTTTCTATTTCCTCTTCCTATCCCATCTGATAGTCTGCCACAAAAGCCGCGTTACACTCCGCAATTTCTTTCGTTCCGTTAATGTAGTCAGCATACATATCCCACAAATCAATTTCACACCCATCCAGACTTTCCTCGTCCGGAATCCAGGACTTAATCAGCGCGATTCTCTCTGATTTTGTTGTGTTCGCAATTAAATATTTATCCATTATTTTCCCTCTTCTGGTAGGTATTTTCATATTCTAATTATTTCGTCAACACATGCTTACAATACTTGGTACTGCCGCAATGGGGGCATTTCAACTTTCTTTTGGTAATGGTATGGGGCCCCATCACATAGTCCCGCATGTCCGGAACAAAACGCTCATGGCAGTCCGGGCACTCAAAAGCTCCCGCATCCCTGTCAAGTACACAGGCAACTGCAATTCCCACAATCAAAATAATAATTCCCAGCACCAAAAGTGCTACTCTCGCCCACGCGGGTATTTCCAACAGTCCCGATAACATAAACATAGGTACGCTTGCAATTACTGTAAGTCCCGCTACTGTTGCTGATAAAATAATTTTCTTCTTACTTTCCTGTGCTTCCTTTACTAAATTCACCATATTTTCCTCCGCTTTCTTTTTATAATCTGTTTCGCTCAGTCTCTCACCGGACAACAGCTCGTTTACCGTAATGTCCAGTTCCGCACAAAGAGGTAAAAGCAGCGACACCTCCGGGAAACCGATACCCCTCTCCCATTTGGAAATTGTCTTATCGCTAATGGAAAGCTTGTCTGCCAGTTCTCTTTGTGTTAATTTTCTTATTTTTCTTTCTTCAGCAATAAATTTACCAATCTTTATCTGGTCCATGCTTCGTCCTCCTTTCTGTCCTCATCTTAGGTTTTTTCTTTTTATTTTCACACCCACGGAGCGTAGAATATGGTGATTTTTAGCGGAGTCTACGTTCCGTAGAGAAAAAATCTGCTTCAAAATAGATGTTCTGTTCAATCAAAGTTCGTTCCAGCAGGTAAATCCGAGAATCAGGATACCGCCCACGATTTGCAGTATACTCATGGCTTCTCCCAAAACCGTCACGGAAATCACTACTGCCACCAGCGGGTCAATATAACTCAAAATTGCCAGCTGCTGTCCGGGTAATTCCTTCATGGAAGAAAAATACATGCAATAAGTTACGCCGGTATGTAAAAGTCCCACAATCAAAAGGCAAACCCAGCCGGTTCCTGTCATACCGCCAAGAGTCACGCCGCTTGTAAACGCCACATAAGGAATCAGCGTCACAATGGCTGCCAAAAACTGTAAAAAGGTTCTGTGGATGCCTTCCACATTTTTGATGAATTTATTCAAAAGTACGACCGTGGCATAAAAAACAGCTGCTCCCAAACCATACAAAATCCCTACCAGATGACTCCGGCCGCTTACATCACCGATGCCGGTAATCAGCACCAGCCCTATGGTAGACATCACGAAGCAGATAATCTGTTTCCCTGTCAGTTTTTCCTTAAAAAGAAGGGGACATACCATGGTCACGATAACCGGCGCAAAATAATAACTCAGCGTCGCCACCGACACTGTCGTGTATTTATAAGCTTCAAACAATAATATCCAGTTAATTCCCATGGCCACGCCGGAAGCAAGAAGCAGCGGTACTTCCTTTTTCATGCCGTCAAATGGAATTTTGGACTTGGTACAAAATAAAAATACCGCAATTAACAGGGCTGCCAATATCGCCCGGTAGAGCGCCAGTTCCCCGGAGGATACAGAAATATTTCTTACAAACGGCCCCAGGGTACCGAATATCGCCATGGATAAAATCATCATCAGGCGGGGAGAGATTACTTTTTTCATCATTGGTCCTCTTGATTATACGATAAATTCACTTTTTGCATTATATCACAAAATTTAACACTATAGTTAAAAATATCACATTGACACAATGCATTTCTTTCTATAAGATTAAACACAAGAATTTTTCTAATACATTTCAAATTATCATAATTTAAATACCTAAATTATTTCCTTTTATTTTCTTTTATTTCCCTCTATTACTGTATAATTCATTTACCCGGGCAGTCAGGGGACGTGCTCCACCCATTCTGTTATCCTGTAGAAAGAGGTGGTGCTTATGAGTACATATGAAGAATTCATGATTCTTTTGACCATAGGTCTATTAATCGTCGCAATTCTGAATCTGAAAAATAAGAAATAGCCGTCCTACCCTGACAAAGTAAACGGCTATTTCTTAATCGTTCTATTTTCGCCAGAGTGGGTGAACTGCACTCACCTTCTGACTGTCCTGTTAAATGTATTATAGAGTAGGCTATTCAAAAAATCAATTACTTTTTACTCCACCTTCTTAAGCTTCGCCCGAAAAACAATCATCCTGGTATCCTTCAAACCATCAAATTTAATCTCATAGGATTGCAGCAGCATATCCACGCCCACGATACTTCCCTGTCCGAATACCGGGTGCTCTACCCTGTCCCCTTCCGCAAATCCTGTCTTTTCAAGGATCTCCGGCGTGGCGGTTCCAGAAACAACTTTCGCGCCTAAATAC